>JBJFHQ010000075.1:0-3831 GCA_051893755.1 Oscillospiraceae bacterium | reverse complement strand
CGGTTGATGAGTCTGGGGTTTCCGCCGGAGAACTCGAAAATGGACTTCATGGCATCTTCCGTGAAAATGGGAGTTTCATGACCTGAATACAAAAGCTGATTCTCAATATACTGCTTGGTGTCTGCAAAGTCCATCGGGGTGAGGAAACATTCAATGTCCACACGTTCGAGAATTGCACGGTAAGCAGAAAGCCGCAGCTTGTCCCAGAGTTCCGTCTGACCGGAAAGGATCAACGCCATAGGATTTTCAGAATCCATCTTGTAGTTGAGCAGAAACCGTGCTTCCTCCAGCATTTCCTTATCCAGAAGATGTGCCTCATCTACGATCACTACTGCCTTACGGTTCTGCATACTGCGCATGATCTCGATCTGCTTGTGAAGTGAATCTCTTGCAGCATTGCGATGCAGAACAGGCTTGCAGCCGAGCTGTACCAACAGGTAATTGTAAAAACTGCGAGGTGTCAGCTTGGAGTCAGAAATATACAACACCATATATTCCGTTTCGGAAAGTTCGTCTTTCAGTTTGCGGAGCGTACTGGTCTTGCCCGTGCCGGGTTCGCCGATCAGGACAGCAAAAAGCTGATTCTTTGCTGTATAACTCAGCCGGCTGAGCACTTCAGCATTCTGACGTGTTTTGTAAAGCATATAGCTTGGAATGCCGCGCACAAACGGTGTGTGTTTCATTTCATAGAACAGCTCATACATCTTCATCACCCTCCAAAGCTCTCGTATATGAGATAACAGCCCTGCGCTCCCTCTCATCAGCGGTTCGGGTAACTGCATCAAGAAGCCTTGAGGAATCTGCAGGAATACGGTCGATCCCGGTACGCTTTGGCTTTTTGCCTACACGAGTGCCGACCTTTGCAGGCTCGGCATAAAAAGGCTCATGCCCCTTTGCTTCGATCCGCACCTTAGCGATGTTTTGAGGATCGTAGACCACATCGACCTGCTGTCCGGCATACAGAAGCCCCACATCATAGTCCTTGCCCATAAAGCTGATGCAGCCGGACTTGTTGACCTTGCGGGTCTCACAATGCAGGAACGCACTTGCAAGTAGAGCTTCATCGGGATAGCAAAGCGGCATAGAATCGCTCTTAAAAGCGTGTTCGGGGGTAATGCCGAGGGCGCTGTGAACCTTGTTGTGGTAGCATTCCGATAGCCACGCATTAAACAGCCTGTTAAGCTCATCAATGCTGTCAGGCGGATTCAGCTCCACCTCAGCGAGAAAAGCGTCAACAGTATGATTGAAACGCTCCTGCTTGCCTTTACCCTGCGGATTGCGGGGCTTTGCATACAGCAGACGGATACCGAGCAGACCGCAGGCACGCTTCATCCAGTGAGTACGGTACTGAGAGCCGTTGTCGAAATAGATACGGCGCGGCACGCCATACTTCTGTATACCTTTTTTCAGCGTATCCTCTACGATGGTCTGCTCCATATCTCCGTAAAACTGAGCGTGTATGATGTAGCGAGTAGCATCGTCGATCAGGCAGGACATATATGTCGGCTGTACCTTGCCGCCGATCCTGAGCGTCGGACCGTACTTGATGTCCCCTTGCCAGAGATCATTGCGGTGAACTCTTGCAAAACGCTGCGAGGCATATCCGCTGTCCTGATAGACCTTCATCATCTGAGATGAGTATCCGGCTTTGGCAAGCGCACGCTGCAAAGTTGTGCGTTTGAGCACATCGGGTTCTGCCTTACCCTCAAGTTCGAGGATCTGGATAATGGTCGGCACACTGCGTGACGGTACTTCACGGCGCAGGCGGATAGCTTCTTCAAGTATTTCCTTGGATATGACGGGATTCTGCTCCGGCACTCTGCCTTTCGGTTCTAATCCGTCGATCCCGAACTCGCTGTAAGCGTCCACATAGCGCTGGAGTGTTCGAGCAGACACCTCATAGCTTTCCGAAATCTCCCGCCGTTTCTCATAGTAGTCCTCCGGCGGCAAGGCAGCATCAAGCAGCGGCGCGATCATGATCATTCTTCGCTCTGCGATCTCTTTAGCCAGTTTTTTGTCTTTCATGCCCATAGAGGCACCTCCTTGTGTTATGATACCTCTATCATAGCACGGAGTAGCCTGACAATCTACATGAACTCGTTAATTTCCATTCGTTTGCATTTGCAGCTGCCCTGACAAAAAACTTAAGCGTTTCCAAAGTGGAATCGGCATTGTATTTTGTCACAAGGATAGGGTGCCTAAGCTTCAGACTTCTGACCATGGCTGCGCCGAACTTCAAAAAGCTCTCGACCCAGCGGCGGACACGTAAAACGGTATTTCCTTCAACATCATAGTTATTCAAAGCATCATATATTGCGGCGATGACCTCGATACAGAGGTGCTTGTACGGCACAATAAAATCCGGCAGCTCACGGTGATAATGATGACACTCTGAGCAGTAAAAAACTCTGAGAGACAGCTCGTCACGCAGACCGTTATGTCTGCGTACATAACGTTTGCATCTGCCGTGCATATCCATAAGCCGACCGCAGTCGGGACAAAAAGCCGGATCTTTTCCGGTAATAAAATGAATTCCGTTCTTGACTTTTTCAATAAAATGTGATACAATAATCATAGTTGGGGACGATAGCCGTGTTATGACCGCGAATCATAACAGCAAAACGGCTATCGTTTTTCCTTTCTGAAAGATTTGGTTACTTCTATTATATCACTTTTCCATGTAAAAGCAAAGACGGCATCCTCCCGGTTCACACAGTCGGGTAGATACCGTCTTTTTTAGGTTTATCGCTTTTGTTTTCCCAGAAGCATTCGTTCCCTTGACATAATATGTGGTCTGCCCTGACAAAACAGGGTGCCGGCACCTTGACAGAACCGGTGTCTGCGTGACAAAATACAGTGCCTTTTGGATGACAGAATGGGTGGGCGGTAACAATAAACAAAGACTCGTTATAGCCGTCCTTGTTATTCTTTTCATAGCCTTTATGGTAATAGTGGAACTTCTGGACAACAAGTCGCTTAACGGAATAAAGGCAAAGAAAGTCGGTAACGGACAGCATGGAACTGCCAGATGGGCTACAAAAGCTGAGATAAAGCGTACTTTTATCCCTCTGCCATTTGAACCGGAGATGTGGAGAAAAGGTCAGAACCTGCCGACTGTACAAGGAACGGTGGTAGGCTGTCGGACACAAGGTAAAAAGACTGTGGCTCTTGTAGATGACGGAGATGTTCACACTCTGATGATTGGTGCAGCCGGAGTCGGAAAAACAGCGTACTTCCTGTATCCGAACATCGAACTTGCCTGCGCAAGCGGAATGTCATTCATCAGTACGGACACAAAGGGAGATGTTGCCCGAAACTACGGTACTATTGCAAGCAAGTACTACGGCTACAATGTTTCTGTTCTTGACCTGAGAAATCCCACCAGAAGTGATGAAAACAATATTCTGCATCTTGTGAATAAATACATGGATATGTACCTTGAAGACAAATCCAATCTTTCGGCAAAGGCAAAAGCGGAAAAGTATGCAAAGATAACGGCAAAGACGATAATCAATATCGGCGGAGGTGACAGTTCAAACTACGGACAAAATGCTTTTTTCTACGATGCAGCGGAAGGACTTCTGTCCTCTGTTATCCTGCTTTTAGCTGAGTTCGGCGACAAAAACGAAAGACATATCGTATCTGTGTTCAAGTTGATTCAGGACCTGCTTGCTAAATATCAGCCCGACCCAAAAGCCAAGCTGAAAATGTATTTTACAAAGCTTATGGACAAGCTTCCAAGCGAACACAAAGCAAAATGGCTTGCGGGTGCGGCTCTCAATTCCTCGGACCAGTCCATGCTGTCGGTAATAAGTACGGCATTGTCCAGAC
>JBJFHQ010000074.1:2008-3836 GCA_051893755.1 Oscillospiraceae bacterium | reverse complement strand
ATCAATACGAAAAAGCTTTCTCTGCCGAAGAAAACGAGAAAATTCAAGCGCCTGCCTACCCCCGAAGAGGTCATTGAAGCAGTAAGAGGCACGGACATAGAACTGCCTGTGCTCATGGGCATGTGGCTTGGAATGAGGATTTCGGAGATCCTCGGCGCGCGGAAAAGCGATATCGACGGAAATATTCTAACTATCAACCAAGTGATTGTTACGGTTGATAAAAAAGAGGTAGTAAAGCAGACTGCAAAAACCTATAACAGCAACAGACAGCTCCGTCTACCCAAATATATACTTGATCTGATTGATAATACAGACGGCGACAGACTTGTTCCAGAAACGCGGAGCTCCGTCTACCATAAATTCAAGCGTAAAATGCATACAATAGGCTATGATATCTCGTTTCACGATCTGCGACATGTCAATGCAAGCGTTATGGCTTTCCTCGACATACCGGACATATATGCCATGGAGCGCGGAGGATGGTCTAACACGGCGACACTCAAAGGTGTATATCAGCAGACGTTTGACAATGAGCGAATATCTGTAGATAATAAAATTGATGACTACTTTGCCACGAAACTTGCCACGAAAAATGCAGAACAGCGCAAAATAGAGGCTTGAAGCGGTTTTCTCACGGGTTCGAATCCCGTCACCTCGACCATGAATAAACCCTGCAAACCGTGTGACTGCGCGGTTTGCAGGTATTTTTATTGTCCGAAAGGAGAACTGTCATGAAAAACCTCATCATAAAAGAGCTGTCCCCTGCGGAGCTCCCCGAAGCGCTGGAGCTTGTATGGCAGGTATTCAGCGAATACGAAGCCCCCGATTACACCGACGAGGGCATCAGGGAATTTTATAACAGCATACACGATGAAAAATATCTGTCACAGCTGCGCAGCTACGGCGCTTTTTCCGAGGGGCGGCTCGTGGGAGTGATAGCCTCCCGCAGCGGTGGGACTCACATCGCACTGTTTTTCGTGGACGGAAAATATCATCGCTGCGGCATAGGAAGAGCTCTGTTTGAGACCGTACTCAAGCGCTGTCCTGCGGAAAGAATGACCGTCAATTCATCGCCCTACGCCGTTCCCGTTTACCGCAGGCTGGGCTTTTCCGAGACCGCTCCCGAACAGACCGTCTGCGGACTGAGATTTACTCCCATGGAACGCATCTCAGAATAAACTCCACGCTCCGTAGGTTGACTGTCCGCACTTTCCGATGTATAATACATATGAAAGGAGAGGACAAACATGGACAGCATCAAAACAGGCAGACTTATCCGCACGCTGCGGATAAAGTCGGGACTTACTCAGAAGCAGCTGGCAGACAGGATAAACGTCACCGACAAGGCAGTGTCAAAATGGGAAACGGGAGGCGGCTGTCCCGATATTTCCATGCTTTCCGCACTGGCGGAGGTGTTCGGCACTGACACAGGCTCGCTGCTGGCAGGAGAAATAAACCAAAACGAAAGCGAGATAGGCAATATGAAAAAAATGAAATTTTATGTATGCCCCGACTGCGGGAATATCATCTTTTCCTCGTCGGAGGCGTCCGTTTCCTGCTGCGGGAACAAGCTTTCCCCTCTGGAAGCACGCAAAGCGGAGGAAAATGAAATGCTCTCCGCAGAGCACATCGACGGGGAGCTGTACGTCACCTCCGACCACCCCATGACTAAGGAGCACTACATCTCCTTTGTGGCATATGTGGGTGACAACACTGCTATCGTATGCAAGCAGTACCCCGAATGGAATTTACAGGCAGCGCTCCCGCCCTACAACAGCGGAAGGCTTGTCCGGTACTGCAGCAAATGCGGGCTTCTCTATCAGGACAT
>JBJFHQ010000074.1:0-1908 GCA_051893755.1 Oscillospiraceae bacterium | reverse complement strand
TTCAGCTTCGTCTCCTGTTGGGGTGACCTATTTTCATTATGTACATCTTGTCGTCCGACTGTTTGAGAGCGTCCTCGAAGTCGAAGTCCTCTCTTTCGGACACGCACACTCCGATGCTTGCCGATACTGCAAAGGACTTTCCCGAGGTCTCGTTGACGCAGTTCAGTCTTGTCTTGATATCTGAGATAAGCTTCCTTTCGGGGTCCTCGTCCGAAGTGAGCGCACAGACAACTATCTCATCGCCGCCGAAGCGTCCGCATATCTTGTTTTTCAGCGGAAGCTCCATGACCGCATCTGCCACCGACCTTATGGCAAAATCGCCGTTATCATGACCGAACCTGTCGTTGATATTTTTCAGCCCGTCGATATCCACCGTTGCGACCAGTATCCTGTCACCGTCCGCAGCGCCCTCCGCCACCGAGGGCAGCATCTTATAGAAACCCTTTCTGTTGCAAAGACCCGTCATGAAGTCCTGCTTGGACATCTTCTCCACGCTTTCGGCGGTATATTTCAGATGCCGCAGGGAGCGGTAGCTGCCGATAGAATTGTTCAGCGCAGTCACGTACTGGAGTATCTTGCAGTAATTATCCGCGTCCACGGTAAAGCTGAAGCACACATATCCCGCAGGCGTGCCGAAAAAGCTCAGCGCTGCGAACACCACAGGATTTTCCTGTTTGATGATATAGTCGATATTGGGCACTATCCTTTTCCGTTCAAAGGGCAGAGGAAGCGTCTTTTCCCAGTGTCCGTATATGACCTGCATAACATCGTCAAAGCTCTTCTCACGGACATTTTTCGCAGGATTTATCTTCTCGTCCAGACAGTCGTTATTGAGGATGATCGCAGCGTCGTAGAAGTTATAGCGCCTAAGAAAATCCGCCAGTTCCTCGGGAGAGCTGCTTTCCATTATCCTCTCGGACATTTCGTAGAGAGTAAGCTCATCGTCCTGATATCTTACGAATCTGTCCTCCGCTTTTTTCAGCAGCTCGCCCATGTTCAGCAGCTCCCGTTCATTCTGACAGCCGCAGGACCTGTAGATATCGATAGAAAAGCCTATCTCGCTGACATTCCCTGCAGAGCCGCTCTCGAAGATACTCTTCACGGCGGACATTATCTTATCAACAGCCTGTTCAAAGCTACATTTGCAGGTAGTTATGGGAGGAACGCAGCTTGCTGCCTCATGGGTGCCGTCGAAGCCCGTCACGATAACGTCGTCGGGAACGGCGAGCCCATGCTTTTTCAGAGTCTCGCAGACGGTCACCGCCATCATATCGTTGGCGCAGACGATAGCCTGCGGGATATTTCCCGATGCAATTATATTTTCAACGGCAGTCTGAGTGGGACCCCACCAGTAATCGCCGTAAAAGAGCCTGTCGGGGGAAAACTCTATGCCGTTATCCGCGAGGACCCGCTTATACACGGCGATGCGCTGCTCGGAGCATGCCTCGTCCTTACGTCCCGCAATAAAGCAGATATCCCTTGCGCCGTGGAACTCGGTCACATGTCTTACGACCTGTTCGAAGCCGTCCTCATAGCCGAACAGAAAGCTGATGCAGCCCTCACGCTCTGCACCCACCGAGATAACGGGGACGTTATGCTCGAATGCCCGTGCGGATATCACGTCAAGTATTTCCTTATCCTGAAAAGCCTCATCAAATATGATAACTGCGTCGATGATGTCGTAGTCCATGAGGTCAAAGACAGCCTTGTCGCCCTCTTCGCTCCGTGTCTTCCAGTACAGGTCGGAGCAGGTATGATAGATAAAAAGTCTGAATCCTTCTGTCACAGCGGCGCTGTTCAGAGCCCTGATAAAATCAAAATGCCGTTCGCTGCCGGCCTTTGAGATACAAAGTGCAATGACCCGATAACCGTTGAACATAAGCGTTATCCTTTCAAATATACTTATAA
>JBJFHQ010000073.1:0-3838 GCA_051893755.1 Oscillospiraceae bacterium | reverse complement strand
GCAGCCGATAAAACTGCCCTGCCGCAGCTCATATTATCCCCAACTCTGAGAGAAACTGTGCGGAACGGCGCTGAGCCTCCACAGACGAGGTCTCGATAAGCACTGTTGCGTCTGTAAAATATTTAAGGTAATACTCCTTGAACCTGTTCCAGTCGATCTTCCCGTCGCCCACAGCAAGATGAAGATCGCTTTTCAGATCGTTGTCATTGATATGCAGATGTCTGATATACGGCGCAAGAGCCGTCACCCAGCTGTCCATATCAGACCCGAACACACAGGCATGAGCATAATCGAAGCAAACTCCGAAATTAGGAAAAGAACTGAGCTTTTCGGCAAGAGCCGCAAGCATATCCGGAGAGCTGTCGCACATATTCTCTATATAAATGCTGATATTCGGATATTCGGAGAGGATACCGCTCCAGAATCTGACATTGCAGTCCAGCCAGTTGCTCACATAGCTCTGAGAGATAAAGAAAGGATTGTGATTTGTATGGAAAATGACCGCCCCTGCACCTGCCTCCTGCGCAGCCTCAATGCTCTGGCGCACCCTCATTGCGGAGATATCGCGGATAAGTCTGTCGCTGCTGAAAACGAGAACGTCGAAAAAATCGCCGTGACAGGTAAGCAGCTCGGGCAGCTTATGAGATCTGTATTCTGCGGCGATCTCACTTACCCGCTCCCTGCTGTCAAGAACATCGGGGAAAAAGAAATCGTTGAACTCGAAGCCGAAGCCGTATTCCTCTGCAAGCTTCAGACTTTCATCAATATTTTTCAGCTGCGGGATTATCAGAAACCTACTCATTTACAAGCTCCTTTGCTTTTTTATCATTTTCCCCGTTTATCCCCGTAAGAGAATAAACGAAAACGCCCTTTGATTTGCCCTTCAGCGGTATCTCGCCGATAGGCTCTGCAGTGATCCTGTCCTTGACCTGTTCGTAGACCTTCTCGCTGATAAGCACCTGACCTCTTTTGGCATTGGATTCAAGGCGGGCAGCGGTATTGACCGTATCTCCGATAGCAGTATAGTCCATGCGGAAATCGCAGCCGATATTTCCAACGACTGCGGGGCCGCAGTTCACGCCGACTCCGAAGCTTACGGATTTTCCGTACTTCTCCATAAATTGGCTTTCGATAGCATTTCCTCCGCTGACGATATCGAACGCAGTCTTTACGGCGCGGAAAACATAATCGTCCAGGTCGAAGGGAGCGTTGAATACTGCCATTGTGGCATCGCCTATGAATTTGTCAAGGGTTCCGCCGTTGCTGAATATCGAATTTGTGGTCAGATTCAGATAGCTGTTGAGGATATCCACCACCTGCTCGGGCTCAAGGCTTTCCGACATAGGCGTAAAGCCGCGTATATCCACGAAAAGCACGGCGATATCGCGGTTCTCGCCGCCAAGCTTGATGTGATAATTTCCCGATCTTGCGATCTCCTCGACCACCTGCGGCGCAACATATTTCTTGAACGCAGCGGTTATCTTTCTTTTTTCAATAGCCTCCTCCGCATATTTTCTGCCCAGATTCACAAAGTATCCCAGCACCATGAACATCGGAGCATACAGTAATGGAATAGTCGTGCCGCTGTTATTGAGAATTATCCCGACGGCAAAGTATCCGACGAGCATGACAAGCACGATAGGAGCAGAAATGCGGAATTTTATCCGCTTTGTCAGCAAATACGCCGCAGCAGCTGTGAAAGCTCCGCAGAGAGACGTAACGGCTCTGCTGCCCGGAACAGGATATCTTCCGTCGATAAGCCCCTGTACGATATTGGCATGTATCTCAGCTCCGTACATCTGATCGGAGCTGTTTGGCACGGAGAACTGATCGCGCAGTCCCGTAGCATATGCTCCCACTATAACTATGCAGTCCTTGAACACTCTCGGGTCAACGCTTCCGTCAAGTATCCGACAAAGGGAGATATGCTCATAATCTCCGGGACGTCCCGCATAATTTATCCACATGCGTCCGTTTGAGTCCACCGTGGGAGAATCCGGTACGATCCCGCTTCTGCTGCAGTAAAGGGAGTATATCTCCGAAGCAAAGCTGTTAAAGACCCTGTCGCCGTAAAGCTCGGGAGCAGTTTCGGTGACAAGCACCGAACGTACCACGCCGTCCTCATCGGGAGCGGCATTCACAAATCCGGTAATGCATTCCTCTTCGATGAAGGGCTGTTCTATCTCATCGACTGCGAAATGGTCTATGTAGGGGTCGCCGTTTTCGTCGACACGATATTCGCTCGTATAGTTGACGTAAGAGCCTGCCACCACATTTGAACTGTTCATGCATGCCTGCTTCAGGGCATTGTCGCCCTCCTCGTCCATTTCGCCGAAAAACATTATATCCATGGCAATGACAGCAGGCTCATCGCCGAGGGTGTTTATAAGCTCGGCGTAAACGCTTCTTGACCATGTGCCGAAGGGACCAAGCTCCTGAAGAGTCTCGTCGTCAATGGCAATTATCTTGATCTTGTTGTTGATGCCCCGGGGCGTCTGATAGATATTGTCCCTGAGCATACAATCAAGGGAATAGAACACGTCAAAAAAAGATAGAAAAAATACGAGCAGAAAAAGTACTGCCGCTTCCGCAGGCGTAGTCCAACGTTTTTTATTATTCATATTCCCCTCCGAGCAGTAAATAGTTTCATTTTTTTCATTATAACACATTAATAATAATTTGTCACTATTTTTTTGAAATTTTTCTGCAAAAAATCAACAAATCATATTTACAATCGGATAAAAATGTGATATAATAACTTATAAATCAACAATTTGGTATAGAAAGGATGAATTTTATATGAACGTCACATCTGTAAGTTCTCAGTCTGATATCCTGCTGGAGAAAATTTTTTCCATCACACAGGATCTATATAAGGAAATGTCCCGTCCCGCAGGAGATTCCTCGGATAATCATGCAGTTATTTTCAAGCTGCTGACCGATCTGGGAAGAAATCTTGTGAATGCTGACCGTGCAAGCTTCTGGAAATGGGATAAGCGCTCCCACGAGCTCTGGACCACCGCTGCGGTGGGCACGGGAAGGATAACCATCCCCGAGGGAACAGGTCTTGTGGGAAAGGCTCTTACGGAACAGAGAGCGATAGTCACCAATGACCCCTACAATCACCCCGACTTCAATGCCGACGTGGACAAGAAAACAGGATATGTGACAAAATCCATTCTGGTAATGCCGATATGCAACTGCAGAGGCGAATTTATCGGCGCGTATCAGGCGATAAACAAGCTGGACAGCGACGGAAAGTTCGATCTTGAAGAGGACTGCAGAAAGCTTTCTCTGGCAGCGTTTATCTGCGGTATCACGCTGGAATCGGAGACGTTCCTCGACGATTCTCATCACGATAAGCTCACCGAGCTCAAAAACAGAATGGGCTTCTATAATGATTACAGCAAGACCTACAGCAAAATATTAAACGATACTAAAGAGGTCAGATGCGTATCCCTTTTCATCTGCGATATCGACTTCTTTAAGAAGGTCAACGATACATACGGCCATAACGCAGGCGACGCAGTTTTAAAGCATGTTGCGAAAAATATCAGCAGAAATTCCCGTATCTGCGACGGAGTTTACCGCTGGGGCGGCGAGGAGTTCATCGTAATACTCCCCGACACGGGACTTAACGAGGCTGCGGAGACTGCCAACAGGATACGCAATATCATCATGGAGTCCGTGTGCCTCTTTGAGGACCTGCGGATAAAGGTCACTATGAGCTTCGGCGTGACCCAGATCGACCCCATGCGCTCTATCGAGGACAACATCAAGGATGCCGACGAAAAGCTTTACAAGGCAAAGGAAAGCGGCAGAAACAGAGTTATCTCCT
>JBJFHQ010000072.1:0-3878 GCA_051893755.1 Oscillospiraceae bacterium | reverse complement strand
AAATTCCTGTCGGATCTGATGTCGATGTCAAAGGTCTTGTCCTCGGATAAATTTTTGTTGGAAAGTATCACCCACAGTCTGTCGCTGTCAAGCTCATCCGAAATGGCATAGCAGGACGCCGTATTGTCGCTGAGCTCAGACCTTACGGAAATATTGCCCACATGACTGCCATTGTAATCGTAGTCGGTAAACAGATTTACCGCAGATTTCTGATAGCTTCCCGCCTCATCGGGCACAAGGCAGGCTAAATATACGTTATTTTCGGCAAATGTGCCGAGAGCGTCTATCTGTGCGATGCAGCCGCTCATATCGCCGCCTCCGCCGAAGCTGTACTCTGATATGGAAAGCTTCGTGTTCGGATAACAGCTTTCAATGACATCATTCAGCCATGGAAGAACGGGCATATTTTCTCCGTATGATGAATACAGAGAGGTATCGTCGGAATAATCAGCATCCCATAATGCACGGACAGACTGCATTCGGAAAGCCTTTTCCGACAGAGCTGTGCCGTTTACTGAGCTGCCTGTCTCGGCGTAATAATGAAGATCGAACACGTCAAGCAGTCGCTTTCCTTCCTTTTCGCCCGCTTTTTTCATCTCGGCAAGATAATACTCGGCAAAGCTCCTGTCACCGATGAAGCTGCCCGAAAGATCGGCGCAGGCGCTTACTCCGCTTACCGACGGAGCAAATATCAGCGCATTCTCGTCGATGATCTTGACAGAAGCGGAAAGCTCCGCAGAACCTTCAACAAGCCTCTTTGCATCAAGCTCTCCGAGCTCGAGGACAGGATAATTATCATTCCACCTGTCAGGCTCGGAATCAAGGAAAAATCCGTTTATTCCGCCCTCCTCAACGGTGCCGTACTTGTTTACAAGATATGCGGCATATTCGTCGATGTAGACAACGCCGTCATCCTTATTAGGAACATTCAGATAGGAATCATTTTTGGAAAAGCTTGTCCTTGCCCAGCGCGGAGAATTAGCTCCCTCCGAAACCGCTCCCATTGCGTCGTTGGCAACATATCCCATAAGCTGCAGCGTAACGAGCCTTACAGGTATACCGTTTACAAAAGCATGAGTAACAAGGTTGTCCGTATAAAGTCCCGGAACATCCCACTGAGAATCGTTGAAATTCTCTATAAGCGATATCCCGTTGGAGCTGACTCCGTCCGCAGAGCTGTTGGAGTAGTTGGTCTCCCAGTTATATGAGGAAAGCTCATCGCCTGTCTGCTTGAGTACGGTTGCGGATATCCCGTAAAGGTCTCCTGTATCATTGACTCCGTAGATATACGGACTGATCCTGCCGACTATCTGTTCGGGATATACGGTGACCTTGGAATATGAGCTGTCACTGTATCCCACCGCAAAAGCAGCGCCGGCTGCTCCCTGACAGAAGGCTGCGGCATAGACAAGGCATACGGCCGATAATATTTTTTTCTTTGTGCTTTTTTTCATCTGCGGCAAACTCCTTCCGTTTCGATTTTAAAAGCTGCGCAAATTTTTACCGAATGAATGCGGGAAGAACAAATCTGTACATACAATAAAGCACTGCCAGCATAACTGCTCCCACCAGAAAATATACTCTTCTGAATTTCCTGATCTCCGACGGAAAGCTTTCTCTGAACACGCGGCTCGTGTACACTCCGCCGTAGGATGAGTGTATCAGACCGAGACTACCGAGATTTGCGCTTACAACAAGCTCAATGTTCCTGCTGCACAGCGAGAACAGCATCGCTGCGGGAAGATTTCCCATAAGCTGGGAAAGGATAATGCTCCCTTCAAAAGCCATGCCTCCGAACACATGCCTGAACGCCGCCATGAGGTCCTTTATCTGCGCCAGATTGCCTATCAGGATATACATGGCAACGGTAAGCACTATCACCGTATAATCCACCTTTGAAAAGATATCAGGCTCCATGATTACCACAACAAGACATACCGAAGCAAATACCGTAAGCATGTTTATCACGCCTACCACAGCAAGCACGTCGAGAAACATCAGTGTGAGATAAATAAAAATATAGTATGGGCTCTGCATCGTTCTTTCACGTGTGAGCTTTATCTCCAGCGGTATCCTCCTGACGCACAGGCACAGCACCGCAACAAGCAGAAATCCTGCTATATAAACAGGGAGTATCTGCTCTGCGTACTCGGAAAATTTCAGATCAAGCCGATTGTACAGATAGAGACTGCACGGACTTGCTGACGGAAAGATCATACACCCGAGATTTGCGGCAGCAGTCTGCACAGCCAGCACATATATAAGTATAGACGTATCTGCCGACAGCACTGCCATAGTAAACGGCGTGAATATAGAAACCGCACCCATATTGGTTATAAAGGGCGCAGTAAAAAATGTCAGCATGATAAGCACTGTCGCCGCAGAACGTGAATCCTTCTGCCTGTTGACAGTTCTGTATACTATCTCGTCAAACACTCCGTTCTCGTAAAGTCCCGCAGTGATCGCCAGCATTGAAAAAAGTATACCTATCGTATCCGTGTCGATATGCACGGTAAGATCCGAAACAGGTACGAATATACATGAGATGACCGCTGCAGCGAGGATAACAAGCAGTATTTTTTCCTGTTTTATTCTTTCAATGATCCTGTTTATCATAACAACGCATCAAAAACGCCATATCGGCGCATCAATGCAAACCTCCCCCAAGTCTGACGCATGTCAGGCAAAAAGATTAATAATAATTCCGGAAACAGCGCCTATAACATATAGTGCTGCGGTAATAGCAATATTTTCCTTCATGCTTTTGTTCACCTTATAGAGCACGGCAAGTCCGACACCGGCACCCGTTGCCAGTCCCGCCACTGCAGAGCCGAAGGTGATAGCTCCCTTTACGTACAACTCGGTGATTATCACAGAAGCCGCACAGTTTGGTATCATGCCCACAAAAGCAGCTATCAGCGGCTGAACAAATCCAAGCCCGCCGAGAAAATCCATTACCTTGTCCTCGCCCACAGCAGCAAACAGACTGCCCAGCACAAGATTTACAATAAGGATAAACAGCGCAATGCTCAGCGTGTGCTTTAAAGCAGCATACCATATCCCATGACTTCCGCAGCCGCAGTCGGTGCAGATGTCTTCAAAGGGCTCCTCCCTGCGGTGATTCTTCAGAAGACGGCATACAGTGTCTGTTGCCAGACCTGCGATAACAGCAATTATAAGCTTTGCGGCGATGAGCTTCCATATAAGACCCGCGCTTTCGGGGCTGGAGATAAGTATAGGAAGCGCCTCGTCGGAGGTGGACAGAAATACTGCCATAAGAGTTCCTGCGCTTATCATCTCGCCTGCGTACAGATTTGAAGCGGCAGCCGAGAATCCGCACTGGGGAACACATCCGAGAGCAGCTCCCACCAAAGCTCCGCCAACCGAGGACTTCCCCGCCCTGCGCAGGAATCCCGAAAGCTTGTCTCCTGCCTTATGCTCGAAATATTCCATAAAAAAGAACGCCGCAAACATAAACGGCAGCAGCTTGGCAGTGTCAAGAAGGGCGTCAATAAGAACGTCCAGAGCAATTTCCATTAATTCAGTCATTATTTTCTCCGTTTCTCACATAATTCATCAATTCTCCAAAGTAAACACATTATATTATAGCATATCCGGTTTGGTTTTTCAAGCATATTCCGCATTTTTAACAAATTATTATAATTTAACATATTAATATATGTTCATATATACCGATAAAAAGCAATATCTGACACAGCAGAAAATAAATTGTTAAAAATTTAATTTGCACTTGAAATCATTCTCGAAATATGTTACAATAGAAAATAGATAGTTTTTGCCGTCGAACCTTATTGACGGCTTTTGAAAGGATGAATTTGTATGGCGCATCAGATGATAATCGTTCTTGATTTCGGAGG
>JBJFHQ010000071.1:0-3887 GCA_051893755.1 Oscillospiraceae bacterium | reverse complement strand
GTATATATCCTCGGCTCCCAGAAGGACGAAAGCATCGTTATCAACCGCCACGAATACATCGCAGAGGTCCACAAGGGCAACGGCACCCAGTATACCGAGCTTTACAAGGACTATATGACAAAATACGCCGTACAACAATAACAAACAAAAAATCTGCCGTACATTGCGCACGGCAGATTTTTTTATCTTGTAAGTATGCTCCGCATAGTGAACGGCTCGGAAAAAGTACTCGCATTATCGATCAATGATTTAACTGTCCGGACAGGTCCCCACGGAATACCCCACCAGCCGCCAAAAAGCGTGATCAACATCACAAGTGCAAATATCACCTTATCATCGGCGTGATGTATGGCTGTTCCTCGGGTCAGCGTCACAGTAAATATAGATACACACCAGTTGTAGTCTACAAGCCTTGTATTAATGGTGTAGATCCTTCCCTCGAATTCACATTCCTCTCCACACAGCAGCCTTCTGCTGTTTGCAGCGCAGAAATGATCAAAACGCTCCGAACGCTTTATCTCAACCTCCCTGAGAACAGCACTCCCTATCCATGCTGCCAGAATTAGCAATATAATCAACAATCCCATTTTATACCTCCACAATTCAGACTATTTCAGATGATCTCTCAGTTTTTCCAAAGCCTTTGCACGGTGACTCACACGATTTTTTTCCTCGGCGGAAAGCTCCGCAAAGGTCTTGTCCCCGTACATGAATATGGGATCGTAGCCAAAGCCGTTCTCTCCCCGTTTTTCATAACCTATTTTTCCGTGACATTCTCCCCGGAAAAAATGGGCTTCGCCCTTTTCATCTATATAGCATATAGCACAGACAAAGCTTGCTCCACGCTGTTCGTCGGGTACGCCCTCAAGCTCGGACAGCAGCTTCGCACAGCGTTTGCCTTCCTCGGCATATCTGGCTGAATATATCCCGGGAGCGCCGTTTAAATAGTCTACCGCAAGTCCGCTGTCATCGGCGATAACGGGCACATGCAGCAGCTCATATATCGCCCTCGCCTTTAACTCGGCATTTTCCTCGAAGGTGGTGCCGTTTTCCTCCACGTCTGTCTGTGCGCCCGCTTCCTTTTCGGACAGGACCTCATAGCCCAGCGGCTCCAATATCTCCCGTATCTCGCGGAGCTTATTCTTATTTCCGCTGGCAAGTACGATCTTCATTTACTTGTTGTCCTCCTTGTTTTTCTTTCCGAAGGTGATCTCCTTGAAGAGGAAACCGAATTTTCCGTTTCTTATATCCTTCTTCTGCTCAGGCTGCTCTTCCTCGGAGACGGGCTCGGACTGCTCTTCGGCAGCTTCCTCGGGCTCCTCGGTCACAGCTTCTTCCTCCGCAGCCTCCTCGGAGACAGGCTCTTCAGCAGCATCGTCTGCAGCAGGAGCCTCTTCTGTGAGGACTTCCTCGGCAGCAGTCTCTTCATCAGCTTCATTTTCGGAGACTGCTTCAATATCGGCTGCAGCTTCCGTCTTTTCATCTTCGGATATTTCCTCCATATCATCGTCGGTAAGGCGTTCATAATTGCCCTCGAAGTCGGTCTCGGTCATAAAGAGCGCTTCTGCGAAATCATGGGCGTTAAATTCCTGCAGATCGTCTATCTTCTCGCCCACTCCCACAAGCTTTACGGGTATCCCCAGCTCACGGTGAATCGAAATGACGATGCCTCCTTTAGCTGTTCCGTCCAGCTTTGTGAGGACGATCCCCGTGATATCGGCAGTCTCGCTGAAAAGCTTTGCCTGATTAACGGCATTCTGTCCCGTGGTGGCGTCAAGGACAAGCAGCGTTTCGATACTGCAGCCCTCCGCCTGCTGATAGCAGATACGGGTGATCTTTTTCAGCTCCTCCATGAGATTTTTCTTATTGTGGAGACGTCCTGCGGTGTCGCAGATAACTACGTCCGCTCCCCTTGCCTTTGCAGCGGTAACTGCGTCGAATACTACCGAAGCAGGGTCGGAGCCTTCGCTGTGCTTGACTATCTCTGCGCCTGCACGCTCCGTCCATACCTCCAGCTGATCTATGGCAGCAGCACGGAAGGTGTCCGCAGCAGCAACAATGACCTTCTTTCCGTCACCTACGAGCTTTGCCGCAAGCTTTCCGATAGTCGTGGTCTTGCCTGCGCCGTTTACTCCGATAACGAGAATTACCGACGGCTTGGTGGAAATATCAAGCTTTTTGTCCTCGCCCAGCATATCGGCGATTATATCCTTCAAAGCATTGCGTATCTCATCTGCATCGGAAATGCCCTCCGACTTTACTCTGTCACGAAGCGCAGAGCAGATATCCTCGGAGGTCTGGACTCCGATATCGCACATGATAAGCGTTTCTTCAAGCTCCTCAAAGAAATCCTCGTCAATTTTCACCGCACCGTTCAGCAGACGGTTGATTCCGCCCATAATAGAATCTCTTGTCTTTTTTATGCCCTCGGCAATTTTATTAAAAAAGCCCATAGCAGCCTCCATATCTAAAGAACATGGTTCTTTTCAATTACATTATTCCAAATTAATTATACATCAAGTGCGGTCGGTTGTCAATACTATTGTTGACTATTTGCTGTTTTAGTGATATAATAATATCAAATATCTTACCCAAAAGGAGGACAACAGATATGCTTACAGGAAAAACCGTGCTTCTCGGCGTTACGGGGAGCATTGCCGCTTATAAAATACCCAATCTTGCGAGAATGTTAAAAAAGCTGGGCTGCAATGTCCATGTGCTTATGACTCCCAATGCGGAGAATTTCATCACTGCTGTGACCTTTGAGACTCTCACGGGAAACAAGTGCCTTATAGATACCTTCGACCGGAATTTTCAGTATTCCGTGGAGCACGTTGCTCTCGCCAAGCAGGCGGATCTCGTGATGATAGCCCCCGCCAGCGCAAATGTTATCGGGAAGATAGCAAACGGCATCGCAGATGATATGCTCACTACGACTGTTATGGCATGCCCCTGCCCGAAGATCATCTCTCCCGCAATGAACCACAATATGTACCACAATCCTATCGTGCAGGACAACATCGAAAAGCTTCGCCGCTTCGGGTACATCATCGCTGAGCCCGACAACGGCATGCTTGCCAACGGCGATATCGGCGACGGAAAAATGCCCTCGGAGCAGGTGCTTTTGGACCATATCCTCCGCGAGATCGCCCTTGAAAAGGATATGTCGGGAAAAAAGGTCCTCGTTACCGCAGGCGCTACCTGCGAGGCTATCGATCCTGTGAGATATATCACTAATCATTCCAGCGGAAAAATGGGCTGTGCTCTTGCGAGGAATGCCATGCTCCGCGGCGCAGAGGTCACTCTCGTATGCGGAAAAATGGAGGTGGCTCCTCCGCCATTTGTGAAGGTCGTTCCCATCACTTCGGCAGAGAATATGTTCAATGCCGTGACAAGCCTTTCCGACGATATGGATATCATCGTAAAGGCGGCGGCTGTGGCGGATTATCGCCCGAAAAACGTGGGAACGGAAAAGACTAAAAAATCCGACGGGGATATGTCTGTTGAGCTTGAACGGACTCAGGATATCCTCGGATACTTAGGACAGCACCGCCGTGAGGGACAGTTTCTCTGCGGGTTTTCCATGGAAACGCAGAACGTCATTGAAAACAGCCGCAGAAAGCTTGCCTCAAAGAACATCGACATGATATGTGCCAATTCTCTCAAGACAGAGGGCGCAGGCTTCAAGTCCGATACAAACGTTATCACCGTGATAACTCCCGAGGGAGAATATCCCCTTGAAATGATGAGCAAGGACGAAGCCGCAGGAAAAATATTCGATATGATACTTGATAAAACAGAGGAGGACTGAACATGCAGGAAACAATTATCAGAAACGAGACCCCAGATGACTATGCCGAGGTGGAAAGCCTTATCCGCGAGGCGTT
>JBJFHQ010000070.1:0-3891 GCA_051893755.1 Oscillospiraceae bacterium | reverse complement strand
ATCAAATCGTTTCTCGACGCTCTCAGTGACGGATTTTCGAGCGTCGGAAACGATATCTTCGCTTTAATCAGCGCTTCCTTAACAAACAAAAGGACGACCGATTTTTCAGCCGTCCTTTATATATATTCTAACTGTTCACCGTCAGGACCAGCCTTGAGCCGATAAGCTGCGCTTCATTATAAGCCGTCAGCGAGGATATCCCCACCGCATCTATGCCCATATCGTTTATCAGCTTCACATAGGCGGAAATGCATATCTCCCTGATAAGCCCCGCAGCAGACTCCGCCGCTTGGGGACTTGCGTCCTCCATATTGAGCGTTACGGATATGTCCGCATATAATACACCCTCGTCATAATATGCGCTCCGCTTTGTCTCGGGGGATATGGTCACCGTTTCAAAGCCTTCCTCCCCCGAAACGGTCAGAGTCCTCGGATATGCCTCTCCCCGAAGTATCATTATCCCCAGTGAGTCCTCGCTGTCGGTCAGGATAGTCTCCTGTGCAGTGAGCACAGCCACCCGCTCCGGGTCCTCCGCCACGGGTATCACCGCAGGCACGCCGTTTTTCGCAAACACGGACAGCTCATACAGCTCCGTCTCGAAGCCCTCCGCAGGGATATTTTCCGCACCCTTTTCGGGAGAATCGGAAAAGTACACGGGACAGGCAGGCGATATCTCACCGTCGGAAAATTCGGCAAGCAGAGCCATATCACGCAAAGCTGCGCTGTTTGCGGCGATACATTCGCAGTGCCCGAGAAAAAGCTCCATTTCGCAGCTTTCCGCAGCATTATCCAGAGCCTCTGCAGGGGTCCTGCCTGTGCCATATGCGGAAATATCCTCCGCTTCCTCTCCGCGGGCAGCACTCCCAGACACCGATACGGTATATATCCCGTCGTTCAGGGAGATCCCCATGGACGTCACAAACACTGTGGCATTAAGGTCGCTCTCTCCGCAGGACGTCAGGAAAATCATCGCCGCCGAAAGCAGTCCCAGCATTTTTCTGTTCATATCCGTTCACTCCTTTCTGAGCAGCTGCCATATGGGAACACCGACTCCTCCCAGAGCCGGCAGTATAAGCATAACTGTGCTGCTCCCCCTTATGCCGAGCAGATATAAAATGTACGCTCCTGCGGAAAATATCAGCACCATTGGGAGCTTTTTCGGAAATATAGTCCGCAGTATATCCGCCGCAAGAAATATTTTCAGCGATACGGTAAGCACCGCCGCCAGCGACCATACTATCATATAGACCGCGTCTGTCCGCTGAAGAAAGCGTATCCCCGCAGCAGAGCCTGCGTCAAGAAACGGATAGCCGCAGATGTAGGCATAGTCTCCCAGCACGAGTATCACAGAAAATGTTATCCCCGCGGCGATGACAAGCCTCCCTGCCAGCGAGAGATATGCTCCGCAGCGGTACCTGTCCCGGGTGAATTTTCCCATGAGACAGAGCACGATAAGCTCCGTGCTCCCGGCAATATCGTCATACACTGCGGACATCACATTCCCCGCCGACACCTCGCAGCGGATATGCTCGGCAGATATCTTCTCACAGCTGCCGCCGACCATGAACGCCGTCATAATAAGAAATATCATCATGACCGCTCCCCCGCTGCGACATATCCCCTCCGCTCCGCAGTATGCGCAGTACATGCACACTATCGTCAGGATAAGGGCGATGATGCGTTCATCTGCGCCAAAATCGAATCTCGTGCCGATAAAGGCGGAAAACTCCGATACATCGGTAACGCATGCGAGGATAAGGTACACGATATACACTGCGGCGGCGATAGTCCCCCACAGCCTGCTGCCTGCATATGCACGGTCAACGATGCCGCAGTCATATCTGCCGTAAAACATGACGAAGGGTATGATGAGCAGCGCTGTTGCCGCAGAGGATATTGCCAGCGCCAGCAGCTGCTCGGAAAAGGAAAAGCCGTCCCGTATCAGCGGAATGTGGGTCATCAGCGTGAAAATGCGGCATATCATAACGATGACCGCCAGCTGCACAAACCCCACCTTAGGCGTTTTTTGCAATTGATAATTGTTCATTAGATCACCTTAAATCCGTAATTGAAGCCAATAATTATCAATTGTCAATTCTTATCGACTCCGTTGTATTCCCCGACGGTAACGTTCCTGCCGTCCAGCCGTTTAAAGCCAAGCCGCACGAATACGTCTCCCATGGCTCTTCCCGTAAGCGGTGACATGGGCGAGGTCACAGGCACGCCGTAATTTTCCAATGAGCAGATGTTCACCAGCGCCGCTGCGGCTATGAGAGCCACTCCGTACAGCCCCATAAGTCCCCCCGCTGTCACCGACAACAGCCGCAGCACCGTCACAGGCTGATCCAGCGCAGGTATGACAAAGGAAGCCGTCACCGATATGGCACAGACAAGCAGCATCGGATTGGTGATTATCCCCGCAGAAACGGCGGTATCTCCGATGACAAGTCCGCCGATTATAGAGACCGCTCCGCCCACGCTTTTCGGGAGCCGCACTCCTGCCTCCCGTATGACCTCGTAAAACAGAAGCACGATAAGCGCCTCAGCCATGATAGGGAGCGGTGCCGAAGCCTCCGCCTCAGCGAGATTTAAAAGCAGCTCCTTACGTATCAGCTCACGGTGATGTACCACCGCCGCAGTATATATCCCCGGGAGAAATACCGAAATGATGAACGCCGCATATCGGATAAGTCGGATAAAGGTCGCGTAATATGGACGGAAATTATAATCGTCGATGGTGTGGAAGCTGTCGGAGAACAGCGCAGGCATCACCAGCGCAAAGGGCGTGCCCTCGATAAGCAGACCTATCCGCCCTTCAATGAGCCTTGCGCACATCACATCGGGCCGCTCGGTGGTGGATACTCCCGAAAAGACCGACAGCTTTGTATTGTTCAGATAAGGCTCCGCATAGCCGCAGCCCAGTATGGTTTCCAGCGGGATATCCTTCAGCCGCTTCTCCAGCCACTTGACCAGCTTCATAGAGACTCTGTCCGCCATGTAGCAGAGGATAACGTCCACATTGCTCTGCGAGGATATGGAAAATAGCCTGAACTGCAGCAGCGGCGATTTGATACGTCTGCGGACCAGCGACATGTTTGTACGCACAGTCTCCACGAAGCCCTCATGAGCGCCCGTGATGTTCCCTTCGGAGGAGGGCTCGTCCACGCTGCGGGTCTCGTAGCCCTGTACTCCCAGCGAGAACGCCTTGTCCACGCCGTCTATGAGCAGTATCGCAAAGCCCGACATGACACGAGTGATGATATCGCCGTAATCCTCGGAGATGACCCGGTCAAGGGTGAGCATCATCCTGTCGCGGATATGCTCGAAAAGCTGCATTGACGTGGTATCGTCGGGGAGCTTCACGCCCATGAGCGGGACCATTATCATGCGGGAGGTGGTAGAGGTGGATATCATGCCCTCAAAGGCGACAAGAGCAGTTTTTACTCCTGCTATCTCCATGGGATTTATCAGCAGGTCGGAGCTGTTGTTAAGTATGTGTTTTATGTCGTTTATCTTGTCATCAAGAGAAGCCGCAAGCCTTACTCCCTTGTAATTATACATATCGGGAACGATTCTTTTCATGGATATCTCCTTTCATAGAATAATATCCATATTATTTATCGAACCGCCCATATTATACGATGCCGCAATAATTCTCGCAGAAAAATTGTCATATTTTTATATTTTTTCGTCGTGTCGAGCGGCAAAAATGTAAATTCTCACAAATTTCAAAAAAAGCATTGACATTTTGCTCCGATAATGCTATAATTATAAAGCTGAATAAATCACTGGGGTGTCGCCAAGCGGTAAGGCACTTGACTCTGACTCAAGCATTTCCGGGGTTCGAATCCCTGCACCCCAACCAGAATATCCTTCGCATATGCGGAGGAT
>JBJFHQ010000069.1:0-3894 GCA_051893755.1 Oscillospiraceae bacterium | reverse complement strand
GATATAATATGATCAAAGGGAAAAGAACGACCTTGAAAACAGCATATTTTTCTGCGGCTTATCTGCATATTAGTGACATTTAAATGTCAATAAGTGTATAATATAGTCAAATACTTTACGAGGAGGACATTACAATGGAATTCAAAAATTATCTGGACCTTATCAAAAACGCCGACTATCTGCAGCTTCATCGGTACTATACTCAGACGACGATATTTGACACATTAGGTGTGGCAAGACAGGAAAATCCACACAGCAGTTTTATTAAATGGCTGCTGGAGCCTGATGCTTCTCATCAGCTGGGATATGCCCCGATGAAAAGATTTATCCAGACCCTGTGTCTTGCCCGTGAAAAGCTGTACATAGATGATAATAATAACGATCTATGGACAGGAATAAAGTCAAATAATTTTGCGAAGCTCGAAAAGGAAGCTCCTGCGGTTTTCAATGCTCTGCGTTACGGAAAATACGATATTGAAAATTTCACTATCAAACGTGAGCATATAATAGAAAAACAACGCAGAGCCGACATCTATATTACTTTTGACATAGTTATAGATTCTAATGTAAACCGGAAAACACCTTTCATACTGCTTATCGAAAACAAGATCAACAGTGATGAAAATGATAATCAGACCGTGGCTTATGCAGCCGGAGCTTTCGGACAGAACCCGGATTCTGTTGTATGCTGCGTGTATCTTACGACCTATAAGTCATCGGAGATAAAATCTGCTATTTTAAACAAAAACCATAAGCGCTCCAAAAAGATACTGCCTGCCAGCAATGAATTTCTGTCTCTGAATTATCAGTACCTGCTGGACGGCGTAATAGAGCCTATGGAGTCGGTCTGCACCGAACCTACCGCAAAGGAATGGCTGAGCGAATACATAAGAGTACTCGGTCAGGCAATAAAGGATAATGACAATGAAGATCCACTCGAATATGTCATGGCCATCTCGCAAAAGGAAAAGCGTTATGCACAGGCTTTATGGGCAGAACCGGAATTCCGCGGTGTTATCCTGAGTATTATTGAAAGCCTCGGTCCGCAGAGCAGGTCATTTCCTCTGGATAAAACGGAAAAAAGCTTCTGGACAGCCTTAGGTTACTGCTATTCGGTCATGATGCCGGAAATGTTAAAGAACGCAGATGAGTCGGAGAAAAAAGAGCTCAAAAAGCTTGAAAAAAATGTGGGCTCGATCGGCTCGTCATCAAGCATACGCAGATTTTCCTACAAAAGAAATGACGGGACAATAAATATTTATCAAAGTTATAGCAGCAAAAGTATCGGGCTGCTGTGCAGAGATATGCTTGAAGATGTTATTGTGGGAAACAAATTGAACAAGCAGCAGGTAAAAGATCTCCGAACGGAACTGCAGAAACTAAAAAACAGCATGCTGTGTGAAGTTATACTGATTGATGAAGAAATACCATCATTTTCTGTTCCGAAATATTTTTCATATACCAATGATGATTATTGTGATTTTCTTATAAAAGAAGGAAAGTATACTGCCGGTGAACTCACAACCTGTTCCAT
The DNA here is from genome assembly GCA_051893755.1 of Oscillospiraceae bacterium. Classification (GTDB taxonomy): domain Bacteria; phylum Bacillota; class Clostridia; order Oscillospirales; family Ruminococcaceae; genus RGIG4694. The sequence goes on along the minus strand of JBJFHQ010000069.1, from coordinate 2,360 downwards.
TGAAGAATTTTCGTATGTGTTTTTTAGTGCAGCAGATATTCTAAGAAAGAATAATGACTTATACAGCTTTGATGTAAAGGATAATGAACCTTACCATCTTGAAATAAAGCTTGATGACGGCACAAAATGCTATATAGCCAAATTCTGGGGTTCAAATGATGTAGAAAGGCTTCGGAAGCTTTTACATGAGAATTATGGATTTAATAACGAATTAGAAGAAATATAATGCTCTGAAACAGGAGAGATTTTTATGACCATCAACAAGATCCGCAATATGTTCGGCAAAGAGTTCGTTAAAAGTTGGGAAAAACATTATCGTGAGCTTATGAGAATAGATGAACCACTTACGCTTGAAGTCAACAGGATCATTCATCATTCCTGCGAAAGCAGCGGTCTTTTAGGGAGCATAGACGCTCTGTTATCGGCATCTCCCGAAGACCTTTCATCACAGAGCGGCGGCAATCCTTTGATCAACACATATCCCTACGGCGTAAAAACAAATAAGCTTTTCACGCGTTTTCTTGCCATATGCCGCGGCAAAACCAGATCAAAGACCGTACTCAACAGGATAATCTCCCAGTGCAGAAAAATGAGCAGACATTTCCCGTCCGAGGAGCCCAAAACGGTATTTCTTCTGACTGACAAATGGGACAGCAATACATTCGGAGAATATGAAGCGGAGCTGCTGAACTATGCTCTGCACGATAATATCCGGTTTGTCTTTCTGCTTGTGACCGACTACGGTGTCACTCAGATACCCTTCCTGCCAAATGACCGTGATGTGTTCAAGTCTCATGAGATACCAAGTAATGAGGAAATCATTACAATAGAAAACAATATACCGATGAACGTTTTACTGGAAAAGCTGCGCATATCTCCGTTCAGATTTTCATACCACGCGGGGCCGCTGAATATTCACAATAATATGGTGTATTTTTTCAATATTGATGACCTCACCTGGATAAAGCGCATACCTATGGGATTTGATTTTTACAGTGAGCCGATAGCCGAAGGCGGGATAGAAAAAACCCCTCTTGAAAAATTCCTAATAAGCGCACAGTGGCTCGCAGACGAAAAGCTCGTTCTTCAGTCGCATAAAAAAGAGGTCTTCCTTGATTCGGGACGTTCGGAACTGGAAATATTCGGAATAACCATTGACTCTTCTAAGTCATATACGGACATGTCGGGCGCATATTCCGACAAGCAGATAGAATCGCTCATTTCCGAAACAGAAACCGCATTAAATGAGCTTATCAATAATTGCGAAGCAAATATTATACGGGAATATTGACTATATCAAATAAGGAGCAATATCGTTATGAACAAAACAAATCGCAGGATAGACCTTCACATACACAGCATAGCTTCCGACGGCACGGATACTATCCCTATGCTGCTGGAAAATCTTAGGGCATCGGGAATCGGGATATTCTCCGTGACCGACCATGACACCATCACCGGGGCTTTGGAAATGCAGGAGCTTGTCCCCGGGGACATGACCTTTATTAAGGGCATTGAGTTTTCCTGCGTCACCGCTGAAGGGAAATGTCATATTTTAGGCTATGGTTATGATGAAAAATCTCCCGGATTTCAGGCTGTCCTTGAAGAAGGGAGATCAAAAAGACGTGCAAAGCTTGAACGGCGCATTGATTTTTTGCGGGATAATTTCGGCATTGTCTTTTCGGAGGAAGAGATGTCCGCTCTGCATAGTATGAACAGCGTCGGAAAGCCTCATCTCGGAAATCTTCTTATGTCGAAGGGATATGCCGACAGCAAGGATCACGCTATCAGAAAATTTATTGATCCCTGCAAAACGGAAAGCGACCGACTTGACGGAGCAAATGTGATAAGCGCTGTTCTTTCGGCAGGCGGAGTGCCTGTCTGGGCGCATCCTCTCGGAGGCACAGGTGAGAGGCTTTTAAGCGTGGAAGAATTCAGCCGTCAGCTTGCACTTCTGAAAGCCGCAGGACTGAAAGGACTTGAATGCTATTATTCACGCTATTCCAAAGAGCAAGTGCAGTTTTTGTTGGGATCTGCGAAGAGTAACGGACTGTATATCAGCGGCGGCAGCGATTATCACGGACAGAATAAAACAGTGCAGCTCGGAAAATTGAACGCTTTTGGAAAAGTGATTTTTTCCGACCTTATCACATTGCCTATTAGGATTTAAAGTGCGTTATTGATATGATCAACAATCGTCCGAGAAAACATTTCGATTTCCTTACTCCCTTTAAGGTTCATAATATTTTTTCAGTACTTTTGTTGCACTTGACAATTTATCATATAAACTCATAATTCGCATCATAAAAGCTGACGATCGAATTCCTCACCCTTTCATTTATATATTCTATCTATGTAAA
>JBJFHQ010000068.1:0-3907 GCA_051893755.1 Oscillospiraceae bacterium | reverse complement strand
TATGTTGATGTAATAATTCTTCCAGTACAGCCACGCTCAACTGCAGCTTCAATATCCTTATATAGGAGCACCAGTCCTGCTTTTTTTATGAAGCTCACAGAAAAGCAGAAGGATTTACACTTTCGAAGGTTATCCTTTATTTTTTCCATAAATGTTACTTCTGTATAGTTTGTCAGAAACTGACTGAACATTATATTTGCCTCCTTTTATGAAACATCTATAAATTCTCGGACAATGGGACAATAGAAGCAAAACCGCCTTCGAATAGTGCAATAAGGCCATTTGCTACATATATATCTCGGGACAATGGCGGGACAGCTTCGGACAATAGGGACAACGAAAAATCAATCCTTATCTCTGCTGTTCTTTATACCCGTAAACATATACTGATAGCTGACGCCTGTTCTGACATTCAAGCTGCGCAGATCATTGAATCGCAAGCCATATGCATGCAGCTTTTTATAATCCACCTCTCCGGAATACAGAAAATCCAGCGTTTTTGAAGCAACCGCATTATACTCTCTTATAGTACCCTCGTTAAAGCCACGCTGTTCCAGATTATAGAGTACTATCCTTGAGATCTGTATCTGCATTACTCTTTCATCATCATTTCCGGGAATATAGCTCATGATGTTTATTATATCAAATACCATATCTGTGTCAATACCATCAATAGTCCTGTTTATCTCAACAGGCTTATATTCTGTTTTTGAAGCACTGATCAGAAATTTTGGATCACAGTTCAGATATTTTGCAATAATACTATATTCTTCCAGATCAAGGGTATCTGATTTATTCATCCTACATCCATTACTCAGATAATCCGCTTTTGATGCCTCCAACACCTCAAGTGCGTTATACTTCTTGCTTGGACTCAGATTAATTACTTCATTACCAAGCAGGTAATCAATAGTGCAGTCAAGCTCCTTAGCCATCTTGCTCAGTACTTCAAGACTTGGATTACCACCTTTTTTCCATGTACTGGTATTACCTTTGCTTACTCCGACTTTTTCTGCAAGTTTACTTGTAGAAATGTTTTTTTCCTTACATAGTTCTTCTAATCGTAAATAATCCACAATTTGCCCTCCGTAAAATTGTACAAATATACAAAACGTTCAGCTGCACTGAATTTATTCGCGTTTTCTATTGACATTTTGAACTGAATATTATATAATATGTTCAGTTACACTGAATACATTAAATAATTCCCGATATATACTCACTTTCGTTTTATAAATCAAAATATTCTGAATTATGCTTTATGTATTAAGTATAACAGCACAAACCACAAATGTCAAGTAGAAAGGAGATAAAATTGAACGAAACATCAGAAATCAATAGCATTCCCTACCCCACACCATTAAAACGCAGCAAAGCACCACCTCCGTTTCCGGTAGGCTGCCTTCCGCCGGTACTCAGAAATATGGTGAACCTCATTTCAGATACCGTTCAGGTACTGCCTGAAATGCCCGCATCTGTAGCATTATCCGTTTTGTCCCTGTGCATACAGGGAAAGGCAAAGATCTGCTACAGCCCCTTCTGGTCAGAAGAGCTGAATCTGTACATACTGATCTCCGCATCACCGGGCGAACGCAAATCCCCCGTGTTCCGGACACTGACAGCACCTGTTCACCAGTTCACAGCAGATCATAATGAAATGTACAAATCGGAGATACTGTCCTACCTGAACGAGAAAAAAATGCTCGAATCAAGGCTTTCCAGAGAAATAGAGAAGAATTCGGGCATGGGTACTGTCAACGCAGTACAGAGCGAGCTTGATGCACTTGAACCAAAGCATTTTCTGAGGCTAATAACCTCCGATGCAACAGCAGAGGCTCTTGCTGCCCTTATGAGCGAGAACGACGGCAAGATGGGAATTCTCTCCGATGAAGGCGGACAATTCAACATCATGGCAGGAATGTACAGCAAAGGAAATATGACAAACCTCAACATCTTCCTGTCAGGATATGACGGAGATCCCGTACAGATAGACAGAAAATGCGGCTCACACACCATAATGCGTCCGCTGCTCACATTCGGGATATGCACACAGCCTATCGTCCTGAACAGCATAATCAGCAACACCGAATTCACAGGCAAAGGCCTTGCACAGCGTTTCCTTTACTGCCAGCCCGAAAGTCTGATCGGTCACAGAACGCTGATCGAGAGCTATCCCTCCGGCAGCAATGCGATTATGGAGGATTACAGAAAGCTCATATACAGGCTCCTTGCAATGAAACCGCCGGATAACCCTGTAATGGAGCTGTCATGCAAAGCGGCAGACATATTCAGAGATTATGCCGAAAAAATAGAATACCAGATGGGAGACAGGGAACAGCTTGCAGAACACCGTGATTATTTCAGCAAGCTGCCGGGCAAAACGCTTCGGATAGCCGGTTTGCTCCATCTCTGTGAAAAAGAGACTTCAGAATGCGTTACATCGGAAACAATGGAAACTGCTGTCGAGATATCAAAATATTACGGTCAGCAGTATTTATCCATAATGTGCGCCGACAACTACGACACCACACCACAGTACCTTATAGAAAAGATACTTAATAAGGCAAGAAAAAATAAATTCAGCCGCATTTCACTTCGTGATATTAAGAGAACAGCCAGAAAACTGTCTGAGGACCAGATATATTATGCCTTGGATATACTAACCGAAAACAACTACCTTTCCGAAATACCCGTCGTTCATGACGGACGGGCAGGAAACCGCCGCAAGGAAAGCTATGAGATAAATCCCCACCTGTTACTGCCGGGAGCAGAAAATCTCCCGATAACAACTATATAATAAGTATAAACGATCAATTTTGAAAGGATGATTCACATGAAAGAAACTACCACTACAACCGCACCCGCAGGTGCACCCGAGATCTACACACCCGATGACATCATGGCTATCCTCCACATCGGACGTTCTTCTGTGTACAAGCTGTTCAGCTCGGAGGGATTCCCCTCTATCAAGATGGGCGGAATCCTCCGTGTGGAGAAGAGCAAGTTTGAGAAGTGGCTCAATACCTACTCCGGCAGGACCTATACAATGTAAGGAGGCCACAGCATGGGAAAGAGACTGCCTGAGATCAAGCAGCGTGAAGACGGACGATATGAGATCAAGGTCACAGTCGGCAGGAATAAACGCAGATCAGTTTACGGCAAGACCGAAACGGAAGTCAGAAGAAAAGCAAAACAGCTTCGTGAAGAAGCTGCCCGCTTCGATATATCAAACGTTTCCAGAATGACTGTGCGTACATATATGACCAACTGGCTCCTGACAGTCAAGAAGCCCGACCTCAAGCCCGGTTCATACGACCGGGTGGAGCAGTCGGTCAATTATCAGATACTCCCCTACATAGGCGATATTCAGATATCCGCACTCAATGCCAACGATATCCAGAATATGATAAATGAGCTGCTGGTAAAGCTTTCATATTCCACAGTGAAGAAAGCATACAACAACCTGAATGCCTGTATGGAACTTGCTGTCACCAGGGGCGAGATCGTAAAGAATCCCGTCAAGGGTGTAAAGCTCCCCTCTTCCAAGAGCAAGGAGAGGAAGGACGTCACTGCATATTCCCCCGAAGAGATCAATGCTATTGTTGAAGAAGCAAAGCGCACTTACAGCAACGGCGCTCCCGTTTACAGATACGGCTATCTTATCATTCTGCTGCTCAACACGGGAATGAGAGAAGGCGAACCTCTCTATCTCAAGTGGGAGGACGTAGATTTTGAAAAGCGCAGGCTCTATGTTCATGGTAACGTTGTTGATGTTAAGAATCGTGAAAAGGACGCTGCTTCAAAGTATGTTATCATTGAACAGGAAACTCCCAAGACGGACAAGTCAACAAGATACATTCCTCTCAACGATAATGCCATTGATGCACTTGAACATCTGCGCAGCCTT
>JBJFHQ010000067.1:0-3910 GCA_051893755.1 Oscillospiraceae bacterium | reverse complement strand
TAGCATATGTATGCAGATCCTGCGGCGGCGAGATCGTGAGCGACGAAAACACTGCTGCCACAGCCTGCCCCTACTGCGGCAGCCCTGTGGTAATGACGGGTCAGTTCTCAGGCGCACTTAAGCCCGATTTCGTTATTCCCTTCAAGCTGGATAAGGAGGCTGCAAAGAAGGCTCTTAACGACCACTGCAAGGGCAAAAAGCTGCTTCCGAAAATATTCAAGGACGAAAATCATATTGACGAGATCAAGGGAGTATACGTTCCCTTCTGGCTCTTTGACGCAGACGCAGGCGCTGAGATACGCTACAAGGCAACAAAGCTCCGTACATGGAGCGATGCCCGTTACAATTATACTGAAACCAGCTATTTCCTGGTCATGCGGGAGGGCTCACTGGGCTTTGAGCACGTTCCTGTGGACGGCTCCTCAAAAATTCCTGCCGAGCTTATGGAATCAATAGAACCCTTCGATTTTTCGGGAGCGGTCGATTTTAAAACTGCATATCTCGCAGGATATCTGGCGGATAAGTATGACGTGGACGCCGAACACAGCATCGAACGCGCCAACGAGCGTATCAAGAGAAGCACCGAACAGGCATTTGCTTCCACCGTTGTCGGATATGAAAGCTCTATACCCGAATCCACAAGCATTCAGCTGACTAACGGAAAGGCAAAATATGCCCTCTATCCCGTATGGATATTGAATACCACATGGAACGGCGAGAAATATACCTTTGCAATGAACGGACAGACAGGAAAGCTGGTCGGAGATCTTCCTCTTGACAAATCGGCATTCCGCAGATGGTTCGCAGGATTGACCGCTCTGGCTGGCGCTGCGGCGTTCGGGATATCCTATCTGCTGTGGCTGCTGTAAGGAGGTGGCGATGATGAAAAAAATAATTTCAGCTCTTCTGATCATGCTCTCTTTAGCATATACCTCAGGCATCACCGCTTCTGCCGAAGAGGAATACAGCGGTGAGGCTTCCACAATTATCCTCAGCGAACGCACAAGGCTGGCTGACATGGCAGATGTTCTGAACGATTCCGAAGAAGCTTTACTGCTCGAAAGGCTGGACGAGGTCAGCGAAAGACAGCAGATGGACGTTGTTATCATAACCGTAGATTCCCTTGACGGAAAATCAAGTACGGAATATGCGGATGATTTCTACGATTATAACGGATATGGCTTCGGAGAGGACAATGACGGTCTGCTGCTTCTGGTGGGCATTTATGACGATACATACACCGAAGGAAACAGCAGGATATCCACCTGCGGCTACGGCATTACGGCGTTTACCGACGCAGGCATTCAGTACATCGGCAGGCAGATCACACCCGAGCTTCTAAACGGCGAATACTATGTGGCTTTTGAGGAATTTATCACCCTGTGCGATGATTTTATCTCGCAGGCGGATAACGATGTTCCTTACGATGTGGCTAACCTGCCCAAAGGAGAATTTCCCCTCGGAAGAAATCTTCTGATATCCCTCGGCGTGGGCGTCATTATTGCGCTTATCGCAACAGGCGTCATGAGATCGCAGCTTAAATCGGTGCAGAGCAGCTATCTCGCCTCCGATTATGTGAAAAAGGGCAGCCTGAACGTGACAGGAGCACGTGATATTTTCCTTTATTCTCATGTTGATTCCGTAGAGAAATCGGACGACAGCAATTCGGGCGGCTCCGATACGCACACCTCTTCCTCGGGTACCACACACGGCGGAGGCAGCTTCTGACAGTATGCTTTGCGCTTCATTCCAAGGTTATATTCCCTGACAATATATATCGGGCGGCATTGTGTATTGAATGCCGCCCGTTTTTCATAGAAAACAGCCGCCTGCAGATCGGAAATGATCTGCGGCGGCTGAAACGATCACCAGAAATGTTCCCTCGGAGGGACAGTGCATATCCTTTTTTGCGGCACGCAGCTCCACAAAGCAGCCGCACTTTCCGCAGGTGCCTTCGCCCAGCAAGTCACATTTTCCGCAGATATCCAGACGGCGGCGGTATTCATTGTCATCGGTCCGCTTTTCCTCGGGCAGAGCGGCTATCATTTCGGAGATCTCCTTAAATATGCCGTCTCTGTCTATCTCGGAGAAGAAACATCTTTTGCAAAAGGGTCTGCTCATTTTATCGTCACACTTACCACCGAACAAGGCGGCAGCTCAGCAGTGAGAACACCGTTTTCAAGCTTTACGGGGTAAGCTGAGGGAGATACTCTGTCGGGCTCGTCAAAATCATTGCAGGTGTGGACTTCGCCTGTGAGGATACGTGCTGATGCTGACGAACACTCAAAACCACGTATATCGCAGGATATTTCCGCTCCGTCCTCAAGAGAGCAGTTTGCTAATGTGACAGTCATCACGCCGTCCTTTACAGAAGCAGAGCTTGAAAGAAGAGGCACCTTATCCTTATCGCCCGCCTCTTCATTGGTGGAGAAGCAGTAGACAAGCTCGCCGTCCTGATGGTCCTTGAACAGGTCGAAAACATGATATGTAGGTGTTTTCACCATTTTTTCTCCCTCGGTGAGTATCAGCGACTGGAGCACGTTTACTGCCTGAGCAAGATTTGCCATGATAACACGTCCGCTGTGTCTGTTGAATATGTTCAGATTGCAGGCTGCCACAATAGCGTCCCGCATGGTGTTCTGCTGATAGAGGAAGCCCGGGTCCGTGCCCTTCTCCACATCATACCAGCAGCCCCACTCGTCCACGATAAGGCCAATGTTATTATCGGGGTCATAGCGGTCCATTATTGCCGTGTGACGATCCAGAAGCTCGTCCATATAAAGTGCCTTTGAGATAGTGCTGTAATAAAGTCCGCTGTCAAATTCAAGAGCGCTGCCCTTATGATCCCAATCACCTGTGGGAATGACGTAATAGTGCAGAGATATGCCCCTTGCATGATAGGCATTCAGATTTTTCATCATTATCTCGGTCCAGCAGTAGTCATCGGAGTTCGGACCGCAGGCTATCTTGAACAGCTCGTTCCCGGAAAAATTCTTGCAGAAGCTCTGATAGCGGCGGTATTCGTCCACATAATACTCAGGGCGCATGCTTCCACCGCAGCCCCAGCTTTCGTTGCCAATTCCAAGATATTTGAGCTTCCATGGCTTTTCCCTGCCGTTTTTCTTTCTCAGCTCGGACATGGGCGAGCCGCCCTCCAGAGTGATATACTCCACCCACTCGGAAAGCTCACGGACAGTACCGCTGCCCATATTTCCAGCAAGGTAGGGCTCACAGCCCACCAGCTCGCAGAGACGGAAAAACTCATGAGTACCGAAGGAATTGTCCTCGGAAACTCCGCCCCAGTAGGTGTTTATCATTTTCTTGCGGGTGGATTTTTCGCCGATACCGTCCTTCCAGTGATACTCGTCCGCAAAGCAGCCTCCGGGCCAGCGCAGAACAGGCAGTCTGATATTGCGGAAGGCTTCGATAACATCATTTCTGATACCGTCCGTGTTAGGTATTGAGGAGCCTTCACCCACATAGATGCCGTTGTAGATACATCTTCCCAGGTGTTCGGCAAAATGTCCGTAAAGCTCGGGATTTATATGCGAGCTCCTGTCGAGTGCGTTAATGAGCATTGATATTTTTTTCATTGGAGTTTTCCTTTCTGTTCGATAAATTCATCAAAGCCGTTATTGTTTTTATTATATCACACCCGATATGTATTTGCAAGCTGTTTTATGAGCAAATCACAGTCATGCAGAGCATTTTATATTTGTTTCTTTTATATCACATATATCGGTAACAATAGCGATCACTGCGGTGCATACTCCATCGGCGATCTCTATATCAAAGCTTCCGTAATACTGCATAGCCATGTCACGCAGTATCTTCAGACCGTATCCGCTGCTTTTCTGAGAACCTGTCCACATAGGATATGCGTGCGGATTTTCGAGCATAATTTTGTTGC
>JBJFHQ010000066.1:0-3925 GCA_051893755.1 Oscillospiraceae bacterium | reverse complement strand
CTACGCCAATGAAAACGAATCGGAAAACTCCGACAGATAAAGGAAATGGTGCGGAAATGAAAAATATAGTGGTTCTTGTTTCGGGCGGCGGAACAAATCTTCAGGCGCTTATCGACGCTCAGAAGAGGGGAGACATAAAGGGCGGCAAAATAACCTGCGTCATCTCCTCAAAGGCGGACGCTTATGCTCTGGAAAGGGCTAAGCAGAACGATATCCCCACAAGGGTGCTTGTGAGGAAGGACTATGGGGACGTTCACGAGTACAGCAAGGCTATGCTTGACGCTCTCAACGAGGAAAAGGCGGACCTTGTGGTATATGCGGGCTTTATGACTATCCTGGACGAGACGGTCTGCCGTGCTTATCCCAATAAGATGATAAATGTTCACCCTGCGCTGATACCCTCCTTCTGCGGAAAGGGCTTCTACGGGCTGCATGTTCATGAGGCAGTCCTCGAAAAGGGCGTGAAGGTCACAGGTGCGACGGTGCATTTTGTCACCGAGGTCTGCGATGGGGGACCTATCATCTTACAGGACACTGTTCCTGTGAAAAACGGCGATACTCCCGAGATACTCCAGCGCAGAGTTATGGAAAACGTGGAATGGAAGATACTTCCCAAAGCGGTATCGCTGTTCTGTCAGGATAAGATACATGTGGAAAACGGCAGGGCTATAGTCGATGAATGAGGAAATGTTCTCGGGCAAAGCCGATAATTACGACAGGTACAGACCGTCCTATCCGCAAAAGCTCATTGATTATCTGTTTGATGTGACTTTGGCGGACTCAGTGGCGGATATCGGCGCGGGAACGGGAAAATTCACTGAATGCCTTGCTAAAAAGCCGTGGGATATCATTGCTGTGGAGCCGAATGAGGATATGCTGCAGAAGCTGCGCAACAATGTGCCTTCAGTTAAAATTATCCGTGCTCCTGCGGAGAATACGGGAATAGCCGATCATTCCGTTGACCTTGTGACAACTGCGCAGGCTTTTCATTGGTTTGATGCGGAGGGCTTCAAGGCGGAATGTAAGCGGATACTCACTAAGAGGGGACAGCTTGCAATAGTCTGGAATGAGCGTGAAAAGTGCGGGCTGTCCGCCGAGCGGGACAGGGTCTGCATGAAATACTGCGGAATGAGCTGCAGGGGAGAGGTCGGCAATCGGGAAACAGCCGAGGGCTGCCGTTTCCTGCGGGAGGAGTATTTTCACAGCTATGAGCGGTATTCTGCCGAGAATATCGTCCCCATGGACGAGGAAAGATTTCTGGGGGATATGCTTTCGCGGTCCTATTCTCTCAGTGAGGACGATGAAGGCTATCCGCAGTTTATTTCCGAGCTGAAGAACGTATTTGCACGGTTTGAGAAAAATGGTCAGGTACTTGTGCCTTATAGGACGATCTGTTATCTGGGTGACTTTTAATATATAATTACGGAGGAAAGTTGAATGAAAACACTTAACATTTATGACGAGCTTAAAAGCAATTCCTATCCCGGAAGAGGGATAATCATCGGAAAATCTGCTGACGGAAAGTCTGCTGTTACGGCGTACTTTATCATGGGAAGAAGCGTGAATTCCAGAAACAGAGTATTTACCGAGACCGAGGACGGCATCAGGACTGAGGCTGCGGATCCCTCCAAGCTTTCCGACCCTCATCTGATAATATACTCCCCTGTGAGAGTGCTGGGGAATAAGACTATCGTCACAAACGGCGACCAGACTGATACTATCTACGAGCTCATGGACAAGCAGCAGACCTTCGAGCAGTCCCTCCGTACCCGCGAGTACGAGGACGACGCTCCCAACTTCACTCCGAGGATCTCGGGCATCATGCACGTTGAGAACGGCAGCTACAACTATGCCATGAGCATACTTAAGTCCGCAGACGGAAACCCCGATTCCGTGGAGCGCTTCACCTTCACCTACAGCACTCCCATAAACGGATACGGTCATTTTATCCACACATATATGGGCGACGGTGCGCCTCTCCCCAGCTTCGAGGGCGAGCCTAAGAAGATCGGGATACCAAATGATATGGACGAGTTCGCAGACAAGCTCTGGGAGGCTCTCAACGAGGATAACAAGGTGTCACTGTTCGTAAGATACATCGACATCGCAACAGGCAAGTACACATCAAAGATCATCAATAAATATTCTAAGTAATTACGGGAGGAATCAACAATGGCAAACGAAATGCAGTTAAAGTACGGCTGTAACCCCAATCAGAAGCCCTCGAGAATTTATATGGCAGACGGCAGCGACCTGCCTATCGAGGTCCTCAACGGCAAGCCCGGATATATCAATCTCCTTGACGCCTTCAACGGCTGGCAGCTGGTGAGCGAGCTGAAAAAGGCTACCGGAATGTGCGCGGCGACCTCCTTCAAGCACGTATCTCCTGCGGGAGCGGCTGTGGGTGCGCCTCTTTCCGATACTCTCAAGAAGATATACTGGGTGGACGACCTTGACGAGCTTTCTCCTTTAGCATGCGCATATGCAAGAGCAAGAGGTGCGGACAGAATGTCCTCCTACGGCGATTTTATCGCACTTTCCGATGTCTGCGATGTTCCCACCGCAAAGATGATACAGCGTGAGGTATCCGACGGAGTTATCGCTCCCGGATATACCGATGAAGCACTTGAGATTTTAAAGTCCAAGAAGAAGGGCAATTATAACATTATTCAGATAGACGAGAGCTATACTCCTGCGCCTATCGAAACAAAGCAGGTGTTCGGCATCTCCTTTGAGCAGGGCAGAAACGAGCTTCCCGTCAACGACGAGCTTTTGGCAAATATCGTCACCGACAACAAGAATATCCCCGATGACAAGAAGAGAGACCTTATCATCTCACTTATCACATTGAAATACACCCAGTCCAACAGCGTATGCTACGTAAAGGACGGACAGGCTATCGGTATCGGCGCAGGTCAGCAGTCGAGGATCCACTGCACACGTCTTGCAGGACAGAAGGCGGACAACTGGTGGCTGAGACAGTCTCCCAAGGTAATGGGACTGCAGTTTTTAGATAATATCCGCCGTGCGGACAGAGATAACGCTATCGACGTATATATGTCCCCCGATGAGTATATGGACGTTCTCGCAGACGGCGCATGGCAGAATATCTTCAAGGTAAAGCCCGAGGTGTTCACTGCCGAGGAAAAGAGAGCTTGGCTTGACCAGAATAAGGGCGTATGCTTAGGCTCGGACGCGTTCTTCCCCTTCGGCGACAACATCGAAAGAGCTCACAAGTCGGGCGTTGAGTACATCGCACAGCCCGGCGGCTCTATCCGTGACGACAACGTTATCGAGACCTGCAACAAGTACAATATCGCTATGGCGTTTACGGGTATCAGACTGTTCCACCATTGATTTAATTGATAATTGAAAATTGTCAATTCATGAGAGGTGTGGTATGGATAGGACATTTCCGAAACGGGTAAAGGTCATGGCGGGTATCTCTGTACTGCTTTCGGCGGTATGTATCCTGCTGACAGCGCATATCACAATTTTTCAGGAAAGCTATGTTCATGCCGTGAATTATTTCTATGATGCCGTTGAACAAGCGGACTTTATACTTTCCGCAAGCGGTATCATATATACTGTTCTGGCGCTGGCACTGGTAATTATCGGCTCGGGGACGTTCCTCGGAAGATCAGGCAGAAACACTGCAAAAACAGCAGTCATTCTGTGGATAGTGCTCTTTATCGGGGCAGATATCGCATTTACTGTTCAGATGAATCATCTGCTTGATAATATCCATGAAGGCTCGGTCACATGGGTGCTGGAGCCGATAAACCACCTTATATCGGGAGCGGCGGAGATATTGCTGTCGGTATCGGCAGTGCTTGCGGCTGCGGCGGCAGATATGGCGTATACTATGAAGAACAGGCGTAAGTCAGGCTCGGCGGCACTAAGGCTTGCCATAGGAGCTTATGCG
>JBJFHQ010000065.1:0-17863 GCA_051893755.1 Oscillospiraceae bacterium | reverse complement strand
TGACAGGCGGCAAGCCTGCCTGCGGGTTCGTTCCTAACTCTTCAAGCTTTGCCCTTGCCTACTTTTGTCAATCTATTTCTGTGTCTTGCTATAGTATAAATAATTCCGTCCGTATAAGCACGGGGATTGGAGAATTTGTATGAAATCTGTTTTAGTTATCGGAGTAGGAGTTTTCGGCTATTTTGCCGCCCTTAAGTACATGGAAGAGGGCAACGAGGTAATGTGCATCGACAAGCGGGAGGATAAGATAACCTCCATTGCTGGAAAGGTCACCTCCGTGCAGATAGGCGACTGTACCGATGTCAATGTTCTCAACAGCATCGGCGTTAACAATTTTGATATCGTGCTTGTCGCGGTGAGCTCGGATTTTCAGGCTTCACTGGAGATAACCTCTCTTGTAAGCGAGCTTGGAGCAAACTACGTCATCTCAAAGGCGGACAAGAATATACAGGAGAAGTTCCTTCTGAAAAACGGCGCAGATTCCGTCGTATACCCCAACCGTGAAATGGCAAACCAGCTTGCGGTCAGAACATCTACCAGCAGCAATATTTTTGATTCCGTCGAGCTTAGCTCCGAATACTCTATCTTTGAGACAACAGTTCCTCAGTCATGGGTGGGCAAGTCTATTATGAAGCTCAATATCCGCAGAAAATATCATCTGAACGTGCTGGGCATAAAGAAGAACGGCATACTTCTGCCCATGCCCGATGTAGATTATGAGTTTTCCGAAAACGAGCATGTCATGCTCCTCGGCACAAAGAAGGATATTTCTAAGATCTTGTAATAAATGCGGCGAGTTTTCGCCGTTTTTTTCGTACTGCACCACAATTGATTAACTTAGTTAAATAATTGATATAAATATGGTGAAAATTCGGTGAAAATAATTGACAGAGTTAAATAATTAGTATATAATTTAACAAAATAATGACGAAGACCAGATGCTTTGGTCAAAAAATGTGAAAGGAAAAAAGAGTAATGCTTGAGTTAAAAGATATCATCAAGGATTATGAAACGGGCGGAGAGGTCGTTCATGCCCTGCGGGGAATAAACATAAAGTTCCGCGACAGCGAATTTGTGTCTATTCTGGGACCGTCGGGCTGCGGAAAGACTACTACCCTGAACATTATCGGAGGACTTGACCGCTTTACCGACGGAGACCTGATAATCAACGGCAGGTCCACAAAGGACTATAACGACCGTGACTGGGATACATACCGCAATCATTCTATCGGCTTTGTTTTCCAGAATTATAACCTTATCCCGCATCAGACCGTGCTTTCAAACGTTGAGCTCGCGCTGACTCTCTCGGGAGTTCCAAAGGCGGAACGCAGAAAACGTGCAAAGGAAGCTCTCGAAAAGGTGGGACTGGGCGACCAGCTCAACAAAAAGCCCAGCCAGATGTCAGGCGGTCAGATGCAGAGAGTAGCTATCGCAAGAGCTCTTGTAAATGACCCCGATATCCTTCTTGCCGACGAGCCTACGGGCGCTCTCGATACTGAGACAAGCGTCCAGATAATGGAGATACTCAAGGAGATATCCAAGGATAAGCTCATCATTATGGTAACACATAATCCCGAGCTTGCCGAGCGCTATTCCACGAGGATAGTCCGCTTCATCGACGGAAAGATGACGGGCGATACAAATCCTTTCGACGGAGAATATGTTCCTTCGGAAAAGCTTTCCGATGACAAGGGCAAGTCCAAAAAGACCACTATGTCCTTCGGAACAGCGCTTTCACTCAGTACGAACAACCTTATGACCAAAAAGGGAAGGACTCTTCTCACTGCCTTTGCGGGAAGCATCGGCATTATCGGCATCGCCCTTATCCTTTCCATTTCGAACGGTATCCAGCTCTATATCAACAGAGTGCAGGAGGATACTCTTTCCTCTTATCCGCTTACGATCCAGGAGGAAACTGCGGATATGAGCGCTATGATGGAGAGCATGGCTGACAAGCATGAGGGTGAAATGGACCACCCCATGGACAAGATCTATTCATTTAACATAATGAACAGCCTGATGAACACCATGTCCGAGAAGATACAGACAAATAATCTGGCCGATTTCAAGGCATATCTTGAGGACGAAAACAACGGTCTCGGTGAATATATCAGCGCAATTCAGTACACCTATAATGTTCCGCTGAACATCTACAAAAGAGATACCTCCGACGGTACCGTGCAGGTAAATCCCAGCAAGATGTTCCAGACCGTGGCAACAGGCTATGAAGCGGTGGGCGTTACCGATCAGGCGCTTATGACTCAGATGGGCAATATGTCGGGCATGAACGTGTGGTCGGAAATGCTGGATAACGATACTCTGCTGCAGTCTCAGTATGATATCGTCGCAGGTGAGTGGGCAGATGATTATGACGAGGTAATGCTCGTTGTGAACTCCAGAAACGAGATCACCGACTATGCGCTCTATTCGCTGGGTATCCTCGATCAGGACGAGCTTGCCGATATCATGGTAAACATCACAAGCGGCGGCACTATCGAGGAAAAGGAGCAGACCTCCTATACCTATGAGGAGATACTGGACCTTTCCTTCAGCCTTGTTCTTCCCACCGATTACTACAAGTACGATGAAGAAAAGGGAACATGGGAGGATATGTCCGAGGACGAGGACTTTATGAAGGAGCTTGTGGATAACGCTCCCGAGATCAAGGTGGCGGGTATCATCCGTCCCAACGAAGAGGCAGTCGCAACGGCGATAAGCGGTTCGGTAGGATATACTCACCGGCTTTCCGAATATGTCGTTAACGCCATCAACAACAGCGATATCGTAAAGCAGCAGAAGGAAAATCCCGACGTTGACGTATTTACGGGAATTGAATTTTCCAACGGCGAAGAGGACGAGAAGGCTGCCGAGTATACAATGGACGATATCATGGCATATGTTGCCACTCTCCCCGCAGAGCAGCAGGCACAGATGCAGATGTACTCGGGCATGATGACCGAGGAACAGATGATAGAGATGTTTTCCGAGTTCATGACTCAGCCTACTACCGACGCTACCTATGACGATAATATGGACAAGCTGAGCGTTACCTCCCTTGACACTCCCGCGTCGATAAATATTTATGCTGCGACATTCGCAGATAAGGATAACATAACCGCTGCTATCGACGAGTACAACGACAGAGCCGAGGCAGAGGGCAGGGACGAGGACGTTATCAATTTCACAGACTATGTGGGACTTATCATGTCATCGGTAACTACGATAATCAACGCTATTTCCTATGTGCTTATCGCATTTGTAAGCATTTCGCTGATAGTTTCCTCGATAATGATAGGAATTATCACATACATCTCCGTGCTGGAGCGCACAAAGGAGATCGGCATACTGCGCAGCATCGGCGCAAGCAAAAAGGATATCTCCCGTGTATTCAATGCAGAAACGCTGCTGGTAGGCTTCTCTGCGGGCGCGCTGGGAATAATCGTTACGCTTCTGCTGAACATTCCGATAAATATTTTGATAAAGGATCTGACGGATATTTCGGATATCGCACATCTGCCGGCTGCAGCGGGAGTCATACTTGTTCTAATAAGTATGCTTCTGACAGTTATCGCGGGACTTATCCCGTCGCGCATAGCCGCAAAGAAGGATCCTGTTATAGCCCTTCGTTCGGAATAAAACAGAATATTTCATCGAAAACGGATCGTTTTTTACGGTCCGTTTTCTTTGTTTATTATGCACATTTATGTATTTTCACAAAAAGAAGGCTATATTTATTTTGTCAATTAAAATTAGAAAAGACCGAAAAAACTTGACAAATTCGAAGCTGCGTGATAAAATTTTGTTTGTATGCAAAAAATCCCGAATGTGTTTTATATTTGTTAACATGACTTCATGGAGGACTATCAAATGACTGTAATTCCCTTTTTTGAATATACACTGTATGAGATGTGTCACTATTTTCTGATCTGGTCGTTTATTGGCTGGGTGATCGAGATCATCGACATGACCTTCGAAACAGGTGAGTACCAGAACCGCGGCTTCCTTAATATGCCCATATGCCCCATATACGGCGTGGGAGTGCTGCTGATAATAGCATTTCTCCGTCCTTTAAAGGGAACGGTAATCCCGCTGTTCATCTGTTCCACGGTTATATGCACGGGAATAGAGCTTGGCGTAGGACTGCTTATGGAGGCGGTCTTCCACAGCAGGTGGTGGGATTACTCGCATATGTTCTTTAATTACAAGGGGCTTATCTGTCTGAGAAATTCGCTGTTTTTCGGCTTTGGCTGCGTAATTATGATGAACACCGTGCAGCCGTTTTTTGAAAAAGCCGTACATATGATTCCCATGAATGTCGGGGTCGGTATAATCTTTGTGATGGCGGTGCTGATCGTTATTGACCTTGTTGCTTCGATCAAGGCGGTAAAAAATCTGAACGATAAGCTGAAGCAGCTGGACGCGATCGGAAGCAAAATGCTTTCGCTTTCGCAGAAGATCGGCGGAGTGCTTGCCGACGGTACTATCAATGTCAGAGAAAACTATGATAAGATAAAGCAGAAGACCGAGGACGCAGCAGAAAAAATATCCAACAAGATAGAAGAGGCGAAGAATTCCCGGGAGGAATCGGAGGAGGATCCCGACAAGGAGTATTCCGAGCTCCGTGAAAAATACGAAAGGCTCCTTGATGAAAAGAGCTCCGCATATCGTCTTATCAGGGCGTTTCCTACTATCAGGAACAAGAAGTACGACAAGCCTCTGGAGGATCTGAAAAAGCACGTCAATCCCGATTCCGCAGAGCATTTTGAGCTTCGTCTGGACGAGGTCAAGAGAAAAAGAGAACGTCATCACAGGTAGTGTTTTTTCGCATAAAATGACATAATCCATAATATTTTTCACCAATTTGAAAATAAATTGTAATTTAGCAATAAAATAAATGTAAACTTTTATTTTTTGTTGACATATGAACATGAATGTGATATAATAATATCAATTAATGAGATATGTATCTCCTTTAAGTTGATCCAGAGAGGTCGGCAAGGTGATTTTTATACGCTGCTTCGGCGGGAATTGCGCTTGAAGTATGATTATATGAATTTTGACCTGCCGCATAAAACGGCAGGTTTTTTGCTGAACGGAGGTGCCGTATGGTCCGAAAAGCGGTAATAATGGACGAAAATCAGATAAAAAGAGCCGTTGCGCGCATTTCCTATGAGATCGCAGAGCGAAACAGAGGAACGGAAAATCTTGTCCTGATAGGCATAATGTCCCGCGGAGTCTACATCGCCGAACGTATAGCTGCTAAGCTCAAGGAGCTGGAGGGCTATGACGAAAGGGTGGGCGTTCTCGATATCACGTCCTTCCGCGACGATGACAAAAATATCCCCGACAGCGATAAGACCGATATCCCTTTTGATATAAAGGATAAGAGCGTTATCCTCGTGGACGATGTCATGTTTACGGGAAGGTCCTGCAGGGCTGCTATCGACGCAGTTATGAGCAGGGGACGTCCCAAAAATATTCAGCTTGCCGTTCTTGTGGACAGGGGACACCGTGAACTGCCCCTAAGACCCGATTATGTGGGAAAAAACGTTCCTACGTCGCGGGACGAGTCGGTACAGGTGATGGTCAGGGAGATAGACGGCTGCGATATGGCGGTCATTCTTGAATAGGAGGAAAATATGGCGGAGATTCTGATAAAAAACGTAAGAGCCGTTGACGAAAACACCGACAGGATATGCGACGTTCTCATTGAAAACGGACGTATCTCTGAAATAGGAGAAGGCATAGAGAAGCCTGCCGGCAGAGTAATCGACGGAACGGGAAAAACGCTTATGCCTGCGCTGTTTGATATGCATGTTCATCTGCGGGACCCCGGCTTTACTCACAAGGAGGACGTGGTCACAGGCTGTGCTGCGGCTGCGGCTGGCGGATTTACCGGCGTTGTCTGCATGCCCAACACTAAGCCTGCTTCGGACAACAGGGAAGTGTTCGACTATATACGTGATAAGGCCGCTCTTACGGGAGTTGAGGTATATCCTGCGGGCTGCATCACCAAGGGCATGCAGGGCGGTGAGCTTGCGGATTTTGACGAGTATGTTTCCGCCGGGATAAGGGTCATCTCCGACGACGGCAGACCTGTTGAAACTGCGGAGCTTATGAGAAAGGCTCTGGAGCTTACCAATTCAAACGGACTTCTTGCCGCTTCACACTGTGAGGATCTGTCTATCATCAACGGCGGCATCATCAATAAAGGAAAGATCTCCGAGCAGCTGGGCGTAAAGGGAATGGACCGCGCCTCCGAGGACAGCATCACTGCAAGAGAAATAGCTCTTGCCATGTCCTGCAATGCGCGTATCCACATCTGCCACGTTTCCACCGAGGGCAGCATCAGCATGATAAGAGATGCCAAAAAAGCAGGCGTCCGCGTGACCTGCGAAACTGCTCCGCACTATTTCACGTACACCGATGAAAAGCTTCTCTCCCGTGACGCAGATTACAGAATGAATCCTCCCCTTCGTGAGGAACGGGACAGGATAGCCGTATTAAACGGCGTTCTCGACGGAACGGTGGACTGCATCGTTACCGACCATGCTCCCCATACCGCCGAGGAAAAAAGTGATTTCCTCAAGGCTCCCAACGGAGTAGTGGGACTGGAGACCTCACTGGCGGCAACTCTTACTGCACTGTATCATACGGGAATGATTTCTCTTAACAGAGTGGTTTCCATAATGTCGGCAAATCCACGCAGGATTCTGGGGCTTACGCCCATTGAGCTTAAGGTCGGAAGCACCGCAGACCTTATCCTTGCGGATATTGACAGAGAATGGACGGTTATCCCCGAAGAGCTTCACTCAAAGTCGAAAAACAGCGTATTCAAGGGTGAGAAGCTCCGCGGCAAAAATATAATGACTATATCTAAGGGCAGGATAATTTTTGAAGGTAAATAATTTAATTAATATAGAATGGAGTGCTGTAAATGTCATTTGACAGAATGATCAGGAAAATCATCGAGATGAAAAACCCCACGGTGGTGGGACTTGACCCCAAGCTGGATTATGTTCCCGAGTTCATCAAGGAAAAGGCTTACGCCGAGCACGGCTGCGGCTTTGAGGGCGCGGCGGCGGCTCTTCTGGAGTTCAACAAGGGTCTTATCGACGCTATTTATGACGTTGTTCCCGCTGTAAAGCCTCAGGCTGCGTACTATGAGATGTACGGCTGGCAGGGTGTCAAGGCTCTTTACGATACCATCGAATACGCAAAAAGCAAGGGCATGTTCGTCATTCTGGACGGCAAGAGAAACGACATCGGCGCTACCATGGAGGCATATTCTGCGGCATATCTGGGCAGCACTGCTCTTAAGGACGGAAAGTCCGAGGCCTTCGGCGCAGACGCTCTTACGGTAAACGGCTATCTTGGAACCGACGGTATCAAGCCTGCTCTCGAAATATGCAAGGCGCAGGATAAGGGCATCTTCGTTCTGGTCAAGACATCGAATCCCTCTTCGGGCGAGCTTCAGGACAAGCACATCGGCGACAAGACCATATATGAGACCATGGGCGATATGTGCGAGCAGTGGGGTGCGGAAACTGTGGGCGAGTACGGCTATTCTGCTGTAGGCGCTGTTGTGGGAGCTACCTACCCCGAGCAGCTTGCCGAAATGAGAGCTAAGCTTCCTCACACATTCTTCCTTGTTCCCGGCTACGGTGCTCAGGGCGGCGGAGCTGAAGGCGTTGCTAAGGCGTTTGACTCAAAGGGTCTTGGTGCGGTAGTCAATTCCTCCCGTGCGGTAATGTGTGCTTATCAGAAGACAAACCGCGACGAAAAGGAATATGCTGCGGCGGCAAGAGATGAGGTCATCCGCATGAGAGAGGATATCACACAGTATCTTCCGCAGTTAAAGGGCTGATAATTAAATTTACAGTATAAATTGAAAGGAACGAATCATAACAATGTCTTTATTTAATTTGGGTGAAAAGGCTTATGTTATGCTGGAAAACGGCAGGATATTCGAGGGATATTCCTTTGGTGCAAAGGGTACATCCTTCGGTGAGATAGTATTCGCCACAGGCATGACAGCTTATGAGGAAACTCTGACTGACCCCAGCTATTTCGGTCAGATAGTAACACAGACCTTTCCGCTTATCGGAAACTATGGCGTGAACGACGAGGACTACGAATCAAAGACCTCCGTTGTCAGCGGATATATCGTAAGAGAGTGGTGCAATTCTCCCTCCAATTTCCGCAGCGAGGGCGATATCGACACCTTCCTCAAAAAGCACAATATCATTGGTATCCATACCATTGACACCCGCTGTCTCACAAGAATTATCCGCGAAAGCGGCGTTATGAACGGCGTTATCACCACCGAGAACGTTTATGAGAAAAAGGACGAATTTATGGAAAAGATCAAGTCCTATAAGATCGTAAACGCAGTTAGATCGGTGACTGTTTCCGAAAAGGAATATTATCCTGCGGAAAACGGAAAATATAATGTGGTCCTCTTTGATTTCGGTTACAAGTACAACATCAGAAGAGAACTCGTAAACCGCGGCTGCAATGTTACGGTGGTTCCCGCGTACACAACAGCAGAGGAAATAAAGGCTATGGCTCCCGATGGTATCATGCTTTCCAACGGCCCCGGAGACCCGGCGGAAAATGTTGAGGTCATCAATAATCTCAAAGAGATAGCTAAGCTTAATATCCCCACCTTCGGAATCTGTCTCGGTCATCAGCTCATGGCTCTTGCCAACGGCGCAAAGACCGAAAAGCTGAAGTACGGTCACAGAGGTGCTAATCAGCCTGTTATCGACATAGCTCTTGATAAGACCTTCGTTACCTCGCAGAACCACGGCTATGCCGTTATCAGCGACAGCATCGACAGCGAGATCGGAGAGGTCTCCCACAAGAACGCCAACGACCAGACCTGCGAGGGCGTAAGATATAAGAAATTCCCATGCTTTACCGTTCAGTTCCACCCCGAAGCCTGCGGCGGTCCTCACGATACTGCATATCTGTTTGATGAATTTATCGGGCTGATCAATAAGTGCAAGGAGGACAAGTAAGATGCCAATACGCAGTGATATTAAAAAGGTGCTTGTTATCGGTTCGGGTCCTATCATTATCGGACAGGCAGCCGAGTTCGACTATGCGGGAACTCAGGCATGCCGCGCTCTTAAGCAGGAGGGTCTTGAAGTTGTTCTCGTAAACTCCAACCCCGCAACGATAATGACCGACAAGGCAATGGCAGACAAGGTATACATCGAGCCTCTTACCCTTGACGTTTTAAAGAAAATTATCAAGATAGAAAAGCCCGACAGCGTTCTTTCCACGCTGGGCGGACAGACAGGACTTACTCTCTCCATGCAGCTTGCTAAGGAGGGCTTCCTTGCCGAAAACAATGTAAAGCTTCTGGGCGCAGACCCCGAAACTATCCATAAGGCAGAGGACAGACAGGCGTTCAAGGACACTATGGAAAAGATAGGCGAGCCTGTTATCCCCTCAAAGGTCGTTGAGACCGTGGAGGACGCAGTTGATTTTGCGAAGGTCATTGACTATCCCGTTATCGTACGTCCAGCGTTCACTCTGGGAGGCACAGGCGGCGGTATCGCAGCAAACGAGTACGAGCTCCGCGATATTGCCACAAACGGTCTCAGACTTTCTCCTATCACACAGATACTTGTCGAAAAATGTATCAGCGGCTGGAAGGAGATAGAGTTCGAAGTGATCCGCGACAGAAAGGACAACGTTATTACCGTCTGCTCTATGGAGAACTTCGACCCTGTAGGCGTTCACACAGGCGACAGTATCGTTATCGCTCCTGCGGTAACGCTCACCGACAAGGAATATCAGATGCTCCGTACAGCGGCGCTGAACATCATCTCCGAGCTTAAGGTAGAGGGCGGCTGCAACTGTCAGTTCGCGCTTCACCCCACATCTATGGAGTATGCCGTTATCGAGGTAAATCCTCGTGTATCACGTTCTTCTGCACTGGCTTCAAAGGCGACGGGCTATCCTATCGCAAAGGTCGCAGCAAAGATCGCTATCGGCTACACGCTGGACGAGATCGTCAACGCAGTCACAGGCAAGACCTATGCCTGCTTCGAGCCTGCGCTGGACTATGTTGTAGTTAAGTTCCCCAAGTGGCCCTTTGACAAGTTCGTTTACGCAAAGCGCACACTGGGCACACAGATGATGGCTACGGGCGAGGTCATGGCTATCGGGACCTCCTTCGAGCATGCTATCATGAAGGCTGTCCGCTCTATCGAGCTGGGACTTGACAGCATGAATCTGCCAAAACTGAAAAAGCTGTCCGACACGGAGATACACGACAAGCTGTACAACGTGGACGATGAGCGTTCCTTCGTTGTTTTCGAGGCGCTTAAGAGAGGAATATCCATTGACGAGATACACAGGATAACCATGATAGACAACTGGTTCATTTCAAAGCTGTTAAATCTCGTAAATCTCGAAAAATGGCTTGCGGAGGGCGAACTTACCGAGGAAAAGTACGATGTTGCGAAGAGATACGGATATCTTGACAGCACCATTGAGAAAATGAGCGGTCAGAGCTGCCCCAAGCATACAAAGGCTGTATATAAAATGGTTGATACCTGCGCAGGTGAGTTCAAGGCGGAAACTCCCTACTTCTACTCAACCTACGATTCCGAAAATGAAGCTGTCCAGTTCATGGAGAGGAAAAATTCGGGCAAGAAGAAGGTCATCGTATTTGGCTCGGGTCCTATCAGGATCGGACAGGGCATCGAGTTCGACTACTGCTCCGTACACTGCGTATGGTCGCTGAAGGAAATGGGCTATGAGGCAGTCATCTGCAACAACAACCCCGAAACGGTTTCCACCGACTTTGACACCGGTGACAGACTGTACTTCGACCCCCTTACCAAGGAGGACGTTGAAAGCCTCATTGCTACCGAACAGCCCTATGGCTGCGTTGTTCAGTTCGGCGGACAGACTGCTATCAAGCTCACAAAGCATCTTGCGGAAATGGGTGTAAGGATACTGGGAACATCTGCGGACAGCATAGACGCTGCCGAGGACAGAGAGCGCTTTGATGAAGTTCTCGCAAAGTGCGGCATTCCCCGTCCTGCAGGACATACCGTTATGAATGTGGAGGAAGCTCTTGCTGCGGCAAACGATCTGGGCTATCCTGTGCTCATGCGTCCTTCATACGTTCTGGGTGGTCAGAACATGATAATCGCTCACACCGACAACGACATCAGAGAGTACATGGAGATCATCACCAGAACTGCTCTGGAAAATCCTGTGCTTATCGATAAGTACATGATGGGCAAGGAGGTCGAGGTCGACGCTATCTGCGACGGTACAGACTTTGTTATCCCCGGTATCATGGAGCTTGTGGAGCGTGCAGGTATCCATTCGGGAGACTCTATCTCAGTATATCCCGCACTTACCCTCACAAAGAAGGTAAGAGAAACAATAATCGAGTATACACGCAGACTGGCACTTGAGCTCAAGATCAAGGGTCTGGTAAATATCCAGTATGTTGTATACAACAACGAAGTATATGTTATCGAGGTAAATCCCCGTTCTTCGAGAACTGTTCCCTATATCTCAAAGGTAACGGGTGTGCCTATGGTAGATGTTGCCACAAAGGTAGCTACAGGCATGACTCTTAAGGATCTTGGCTACAAGAGCGGTCTCTGCAAGGAAGCTGACTATATTGCAGTAAAGGTGCCCGTATTCAGCTTTGAGAAGCTCCATGATGTTGATACGGCTCTTGGTCCCGAGATGAAGTCCACAGGCGAATGCTTAGGTATAGCAAGGACCTTCGAGGACGCACTGTTCAAGGGACTTATCGCTGCAGGCTACAACATGAAGAAGAAGGGCGGCGTGCTCATTACTGTCCGCGACACCGACAAGCAGGAGATAATCTATGTTGCCGAGAAGTTCGAGCGGCTGGGCTTTGACATCTATGCCACCAGCGGAACTGCATCGGTGCTCAATCACAACATGATCGCGACAAACGTTGTCCGCAGAGCGTCGGAGGAGGCTCCAAACGTTATGACTCTCCTTGACGAGGGCAAGATAGACTATGTTATCTCCACCTCGGAAAAGGGACGCATCCCACAGTTTGACAGCGTTAAGATACGCAGAAAGACTGTCGAGCGTTCGATCTGCTGTCTGACAGCCATAGACACAGCAAACGCTGTAGCGGATATCCTCTCCATGGGCAAGAAGATCGAAGATATGGAAATGGTGGATATCACAAAGATATAACTTTGCCGACCTTCCGTCGGAAAAGCGAAGATACGTTTCGGCGGAGGATACTCGGTGCAGCCATAAGGCGCTGTGCCGTATCTTCCGCTGATTTTTTATCATAAGGACAAGCATCATGGAAAGGAATGGGGAGAATATGCGGAATAAAAGGATCGACATGGCAGAATATGCCAAACGAATGAACAATGCCGAGCTTGAAAAGACCAACGACATAAAGAATTCCTTTAATTCAAGCTACCTCAGGGACCAGAATTTTGAAATCAACGGAAAGCGCATGGAAAAGGTCAATACCGACCTTAACCGCTCTTTCAGGATTGGATTATTCTTTTCAATAGCGCTGACCTATTTTTCGGCAGCTTTATTTGTTTCTCATTTTGTTCGTATAATGGCAAATATTGTTTTTCTGAACGAACATAATCCGTTTATGTTCAGCGGCTGGCTGACTGTGCTGCCCTTTGCAATAACTGGAATTGTAATGACTGTGCTCGCAAACAGGCTGTTCAAGAAAAAATGCGCCGTCGTTTTGTATATAACGTATATCGT
Organism: Oscillospiraceae bacterium; assembly: GCA_051893755.1. Classification (GTDB taxonomy): domain Bacteria; phylum Bacillota; class Clostridia; order Oscillospirales; family Ruminococcaceae; genus RGIG4694. The sequence goes on along the minus strand of JBJFHQ010000065.1, from coordinate 5,104 downwards.
TTACGGTATCGTCGGACTTCTTTCATTTTTCGGACTGTGGGACGATATGAGCTACCGCAACGGGATACAATATATCATAGGAGCTATACTGTGTGCAGTTTCCGTTGTGGGGCTGATACTATGCAACAGGACCTACGAGGCACTTAAGGAGCTTGATTATCTTGTGACACAGGAGGGCTTCCCGACCTTTAATTCGGCGATGTTTTACATGCATCGTTCACGGTTTGTCAGATACCGCGAAAAATGGGAAAGCCAGAACAGAAAGCAAAGCTCCTATTCCGAGCTGGAAAAGCCCCTTGAAAATGTGATAGTGACAAAGCCTGAGGATCCCAATAAAATGGAAGGCATTTCCGCCGCCGAAGAGGACAAGGAAAAGTGGTTCATAAACAATAAGATAATGGAACAGGAATATAAGGAAGAGGCTGCCGAAAATGATTATATGGGCAACTTGAGCGCAGATGCTCACTCTCTTCCCGAAAACGACAGCTATTACGAACAGAAGGCAGACCCGAGAAAAAGACCTCTGTAGAATGGAGAATTTGTATGAAAAAATATATGCAGGGAGAATATCCCATTGTCAGCAAAAAAATGCTTACCGACGGAATATTTGACTTCGTGATAAGTTGCCCCGAAATTGCGGAAATTGCCCTCTGCGGACAGTTTGTCAATATCAAGGTGAACGGCTTCATGCTCCGCAGACCTATCTCTATCTGCGGCATTGACCGCAAAGAGGGCACACTCCGCATTGTGTTCGAGGTCAGGGGAGAGGGCACGAAAAAGCTCTCCGAGCTTGAAGCAGGCGACGGTATTGATATCATCGCACCCTTGGGCGGAAGAGGCTTTGAGCTTCTTGACAGCTCCAAAAAGGCAGTCATCATCGGCGGAGGTATCGGAAATCCGCCCATGCTGCCCATAGCAGAGCATTACGGCGCAAACGGCATCGTTATCAGCGGATTCAGAAACGAGAAGGCTGTTATTTTACAGGAGGACTTCAAAGCCTGCGGCGGCGAGGTGATACTCTGCACCGATGACGGCTCTGCAGGAAGAAAGGGCTTCGTTACCGATGTGCTGGAGGAAAAGCTGGCGGCAGAAAAGCCTGATATCATCTACGCCTGCGGACCTTCGGTCATGCTGAAAAGGATAACCGAACGGGCAATTAAGGAGAATATCCGCTGTCAGGTCTCTCTTGAGGAAAGAATGGGCTGCGGCGTGGGAGCATGTCTTGTATGCGCCTGCCGCACCATACGCGACGGAAAGGAATATTACGCCCACGTCTGCAAGGACGGCCCCGTATTTGAGAGTACAGAGGTTATTTTCTAAAGGAGAGTTAAATTATGAGCAAGCTTTCGGTAAATTTTGCGGGAGTTGAGTTTAAAAACCCCATAATCCCCGCGTCGGGGACTTTTGGCTACGGCCGTGAGTATGAAGAATTTTATCCTCTGTCAAAACTGGGCGGTATATCCGTAAAGGGAACTACGGAGGAACTGAGAACGGGAAATCTTCCGCCGAGGATAGCGGAGACTCCGTCGGGAATGCTCAACAGTGTAGGTCTCCAGAATCCCGGTGTGGACCATTTTATCTCCACCGACCTGCCTTATCTGAAAACAAAGGATACTGTGATAATCGCCAACATCGCAGGCAGGACTGCGGAGGGCTATCGGGAGATCGCTGAAAAGCTGGATAAGACCAACGTTGATATGATAGAGGTAAATATTTCCTGTCCCAATGTAAAGGCAGGCGGCGCAGCATTTGGTGTGTCCTGCGAGGGCGCAGCGGAAATTACCCGCATCGTAAGAAAAGCTACATCAAAGCCTGTTATGATGAAGCTTTCCCCCAATGTGACGAACATCGCAGAAATCGCAAAGGCAGTCGAAGCCGAGGGAGCAGACGCTGTATCACTGATAAACACTCTTCTCGGAATGAGGATAGACATTAAAACAAAGCGCCCCATACTTCACAACAATGTGGGCGGACTTTCGGGTCCTGCAGTTTTTCCCATTGCGGTGAGAATGGTATGGCAGGTGGCAAATGCGGTGAAGATACCTGTCTGTGGAATGGGAGGCGTTTCCACTTGGCAGGATGCCGTTGAGATGATGATGGCGGGAGCCTCTGTGGTTCAGGTAGGCGCTGCCATATTCAACGACCCCTATGCTCCCGTGAAGATGATCGACGGACTGGAGCGCTACTGCGAGGACAACAATATCGGCAATATAGGAGAGATAACAGGCTCTGTAATGCCGTGGTAAATAATTTCAAGGCTGGTAATAGAATGATAACGAGGATATACTGCGTTCGCCATGCGGAGGCAATGGGGAACGTGATGGAATTTTTTCAGGGCAGGACAGACACCGACATAAGCCCCAAGGGCGAAAAGCAGCTTGCCTGTCTTTCGGAAAGATTTAAGGACATTGATTTTGATGTGATATATTCAAGTCCCTTAAAGCGAACAAGAGCTACAGCTGCGGCGGTGAATAAATATCACTCCGCGGACATTCTCATAGATGACCGTCTTATCGAGATAAACGGGGGAGTGTGGGAAGGTCTGAAATGGGCGGATATCCCTGTGCTCTATCCCGAGGAGCACAAGCTCTGGACGGACAAAATGGAGGATTTTCATATTAAAGACGGCGAATCCATGACAGAGGTCTACGACCGCATGAGCCGTGCAGTGGACGACATCGCGGCGAAAAATCCAGGCAAGACGGTAGTCGTGGTATCACATGGCTGTGCTCTGAGGAATTACCTCTGCTATGCAAACGGGGACAGCATTGAACGGCTTGCAGATGTGGGCTGGTCGGACAATACCGCCGTTTCCTGCGTGGAGTATGATGAAAACGGACAAAAGCGGCTCATTTTCAAAAATGATTCCTCACATCTGTCCGATGAGCTTTCTACGCTGAGAACATCGAAATGGTGCAGATACGAGGATAAAAAGGACTGATAGCATGATAATAATGGGAGTGGACTTCGGCGACAGCAGAACAGGTCTCGCCATATGTGACAAGAGCGAGTTTCTGGCGTCTCCGCTGACGGTGATACACGAATATAATTTCGACCGCTGTCTTGAAAAAACTGCGGAGTATGTGAAAAGCGAGAAAGCGGAGCTTATCGTGGTGGGATTCCCCAAGAACATGAACAACACCATAGGTGAGCGCGCGGAAAAATGCACCCTTTTCGGACAGCGCCTTGAAGAGATGACAGGGGTAAAGGTGGTCATGTGGGACGAGCGCTGTACTACCGTATCGGCGCATCAGTACCTCAACGAGACCAACGTCCGCGGTAAAAAGCGCAAGAACATAGTGGACGCTGTGGCGGCTGTTATCATTCTTGAAAGCTATCTGGGATATCGGAAGAATACCCGTGAACAGTGATGTTACATTATCGGCAGACAGGGGGAAGCTGTCTGCCGTTTTTATGTTTATTTGCTGAATATATGTTCTGAATATTGATGTTCAATGTGATAATATGTTTGAAATAATTCCATAAGACCGCAAAAATATCCCTTTTTACAAAAAAATTATTGACAATCGGCGCAGATGTGGTATAATATTTAATGTATGTATTTTTATATCAATCACATATTCCAAAACAGAAACGGAGCTATAGATTATGGAATGGACAGGACTTAACGACCTGCGAGAGAAATATCTCTCATTCTTTGAAAGCAAAAATCACACAAGAATGGCAAGCGCCTCCCTTATCCCTCACGGGGATAACAGCCTGCTGCTCATCAACAGCGGAATGGCGCCTCTGAAAAAATTCTTCCTCGGCACCGAGACTCCTCCAAATGTAAGAGTCACCACCTGCCAGAAGTGCATCAGAACTCCCGACATCGAGCGTGTGGGCAAGACTGCACGTCACGGTACTTATTTTGAAATGCTCGGAAACTTCTCCTTCGGCGATTATTTCAAGCACGAAGCTATCGCATGGGCTTGGGAGTTCCTCACCAAGGAGCTGGAGATCCCCGCAGACAGACTCTGGATCACTATCTACGAAAGTGATGACGAGGCAGAAGAGATCTGGGAAAAGGAGATAGGCATTCCTCACGACAGGATAGTCCGTCTCGGAAAGGCAGACAACTTCTGGGAGCACGGCAGCGGTCCCTGCGGCCCCTGCTCCGAGATACACTTCGACAGAGGCGAGGCATACGGTCCCTTTGAGAGCTTTGAACAGGCAGGGGACTGCGACCGTATCATCGAGATCTGGAACCTGGTATTCAGCCAGTTCGACAGCGACGGCAAGGGCAACTACGCCGAAATGGCTCACAAGAACATCGATACGGGCATGGGTCTGGAAAGACTTGCCTGCGTAATGCAGAACGTGGACAACCTCTTCGAGGTAGACACCGTTCAGAACATAATGAAGCACATCAGCGACATTGCAGGCGTAAAATACAAGGAAAACGAAAAGACCGACATTTCTCTCCGTGTTATCACCGACCATATCCGTTCTACCACCTTCATGGTAGGCGACGGAGTAACAGTTTCCAATACGGGAAGAGGCTACGTTCTCCGCAGACTTTTAAGACGTGCTGCAAGACACGGCAGACTTCTCGGCATCAAGGAGCCTTTCCTTTATAAAGTATGCGATACCGTTATCGACGAGAACAAATGCGCATATCCCGAGCTGGAGGAAAAGAGAGAGTACATCAAGAAGGCTATTCTCCGCGAGGAGGAAAACTTTGCAAAGACTATCGACGCAGGAATGGAAGTTCTCGGGAAAATGCTTTCGGGCATCGAAAAGGGCGGTGTTCTTTCCGGCGAGGATACCTTCAAGCTTTCCGATACTTACGGCTTCCCCTTCGATCTTACTAAGGAGATCGCCGAGGAAAGAGGAATCTCCGTTGACGAGGAAGGCTTCAATGAGTGCGTAAAGGCTGCAAGAGAGCTTGCTAAGGCAGACCATGCGGCAAAGGGCGGTTCCTCATGGGACGACGACACTCTTTCCGGTCTCACAGTTCCCGCCACCGAATTCACAGGCTATACCGATTTTGAAGCACAGTCCAAGGTACTGGCTATCTTCAAGGATAACGCTCAGGTATCCTCAATTACCGAGGGCGACGACGCTGTTATCATTCTTGACAAGACTCCCTTCTATGCAGAAA
>JBJFHQ010000064.1:0-17888 GCA_051893755.1 Oscillospiraceae bacterium | reverse complement strand
TTTTTTATCGGAGATCCTGCTTTTCCCTGCACGCCGCCGTCATTATCGGACACGGCATCATTTCAGAAGCTCGTCTATCTGTATTGTCATCTCGTTGATAGAAGCCACCTGCTTTTCAATGAGCAGTGCGTCCTTGGCGTTATTGTCCACCATATCGGAGATGGTCCTGAACTCCTTGTTTTCATTTTCGATGCTTTCGGCGATATCCGCACTTATCTCATAGGTATGACCGATTATCTGCGACTGTCTCTCATGGACGCTGTTCATAGCGGAGATCTCCTCCATAGACTGTCTGAGCAGCCCATTCATCTCCTGCATATTCCTGAACACTTCATCAAAATACTCATTCTGAAGCTCAAGCTTTTTATTGTTCTCGCTGACATATGCTGTCATTGATGAAACATTATCCTGCACTCTTGCGATGACCGTCTGGATATCGGAGAGCGAATCAGAGGTGCTCTTCGCCAGATTTCCCACCTCATGAGCGACCACTGCGAAGCCCTTTCCTGCGGAGCCTGCCCTTGCCGCCTCGATAGATGCGTTGAGCGACAGGATGTTTGTCTGCATGGCGATGCCGTTTATAAGATTAAGAGCGGCGTCAATGCCCTTGACAGCTTCGGAAAGTCGGGAAACGACCTCATTGGTCTCCTCCATGGACCTGATGACCTCGCTGTTTACGGACTTAAGGGAGTTAAGAACATTTTCGTTTTCCTCGGATTTTTTCATCACCTCGTCGGAGGTCTCGCTGACCTTACGGACATTTGCGCTGAGCTTCTCCCCCGATTCGGTAAGCTCGTTGAGATTTTTCATGCTCTCCCCCGCCTTCTGACGGAGAGCGTTGCTGCTCACAAGAAGCCCGTCGCTTGTTGAGGAGAGCTCCTCGGCGGAGGCAGTTTCGCTGGAGGATATCCCCGACAGAGCCGTACCCGCTTCAAGCATCCTGCCCGAAAGCTCCTGCACCGACCTGAGAACGTTCTGTACCCTTTCGTTATTGCGCTGAAGCTCGTCCTTCTTGGCATTTACGAGAAAGCGGCTTATCAGAAAGACAAGCAGCACCAGCGTCGGCAGCGACAGTGCCACAGCTATTATCCTGTCAAAGAGATTGGGCAGGAACATATCGTCATTTGTCGGGAGGGTGTGGTCGTTAAAGAATATCCACGACACGGCAAGAGAGCCTGCTATCTCCGCAGAAACGGCGGCAATGAGCTTTGTATCCAGCATGAATGCGGAAAGCAGTACAAAAAAGAAGGCAAAGCCCCAGAAATCCGTGGCAGGTATCATATGCAGAATGAAATTGTACTGGATAAGCATAAGCACCAGTATGTATATCTTTCCGACTTTGAGCTTGGAGGGCTTTACCACCCCATCGGATATGCCCGTCCTGACCAGATACAGCCCGAAAGCCAGATATATCAGACAGGTAATATCAAATATCACAAGAGCCGTCCAGCTTACCGTCGGCAGCCAGCCCGCTATCTTTTCAAAGGTGTAAACAAGACCTGCGCACTGACACGCACCCGGTATCAGCAGCAGAATAAGACGATACACTCTGTTTATGTAATCGTCAAGGGCGGTCGTCTGATGTGAAGGACGGTTTTCCGTTTTTTCTGCCGACAGTTCGTTCATCATAATGTTCATTTCCTTTCGTTTGATATAATATGCCTATAATATCATTTTACCAAAATTTTATATAAAAAGCAACGACATTTGGTGAATTTATTTAAAACAACCTATGAACATGCCGATGTTTTTTGTAACATATCAACCAAAAGTATCGGGAAATAAACACAAAAGGCAGGAACAAGAGCATAGCCCTTGTTTCCTGCCTGTAATTATTTATCAGATCAAGCCTTTTCCTTAGCGCGGGTCTTTGCACGGACTGCATTGTCAAGGATACGCTTTCTGATGCGGATGCTCTTGGGAGTTACCTCCAGCATCTCATCGTCGGCGATGAACTCGAGGCAGTCCTCTAAGGACATTATCCTCGGGGGAACAAGACGGAGCGCATCGTCCGAGCCGCTGGCACGGGTGTTTGTCAGGTGCTTCTTCTTGCAGACGTTGACAACAAGGTCCTCCACCTTGGGAGAAGCGCCGATTACCATGCCCTCGTAAACGGGAACGCCTGCGCCGATGAACAGCGAGCCTCTTTCCTGTGCATTGTACAGACCATAGGTGACAGCCTCGCCCGACTCAAAGCAAACCAGTGAGCCTGTGTTTCTGCGGGGTATCTCGCCCTTGTAGGGCTGATAGCTGTCCAGCACGGAGGACATGATGCCCTCGCCCTTTGTATCGGTAAGGAACTCGCTCTTGTAGCCGAAAAGTCCTCTTGAGGGAACGAGGAACTCGATTCTCATGCGGCTGCCCTGCGGGTGCATGGAGGTCATCTCACCCTTACGTGTGCCCATTTTCTCCATAACGGAGCCCACGCTGTCCTCGGGAACGTCTACGACCAGTCTTTCCACAGGCTCGCACATTACGCCGTCTATCTCCTTCATAAGCACCTTGGGAGTGGAAACGCCCATCTCATAGCCCTCACGGCGCATGTTCTCAATGAGAATGGACAGATGCATCTCGCCTCTGCCCGCAACGCGGAAGCTGTCGGTGTTCTCGGTGTCGGAAACGCGGAGGGAAACGTCACGGAGAGTTTCCTTGTACAGACGCTCTCTGAGCTGGCGGGAGGTAACGAACTTGCCCTCACGTCCTGCGAAGGGGCTGTCGTTTACGGAGAAGGTCATCTCAACGGTAGGCTCGGAAATCTTCACGAAGGGCAGCGGCTCGAAATTATCCGCAGCGCAGATAGTATCGCCGATAGTGATATTTTCAATGCCCGACAGCCATACGATATCGCCAACCTTTGCTTCCTCCACAGCTGTTTTTCCGAGACCCTCTATCTGAGAAACGGTAACTATCTTGCTGTTGTAGGGCTTCTTTGAGTCGTGATAATCTCCCACGACAACGGGCTGATTGACCTTTATGGTACCTCTCTGGATACGTCCGATGCCTGTTCTGCCAACGTAGTCGTTGTAGTCGATAGAGGAAATGAGCATCTGCAGAGGAGCATTCTCGTCGCCCTCGGGAGCGGGGATATAGTCTAAGATCGTATCGAAGAGGGGCTTTAAGTCGGTACCTGCCTCATACTGGCTGAGAGAAGCGGTGCCCTCACGTCCGGAGCAGAAGAGCACGGGGCTTTCAAGCTGTTCGTCGCTGGCATCGAGGTCTAAGAGAAGCTCCAGCACTTCATCGCCTATCTCATCAAGGCGGGCATCGGGGCGGTCAATCTTATTTACGACCACGATTATCTTCAGACCCATTTCCAGAGCCTTTGAAAGTACGAATCTTGTCTGAGGCATGCAGCCCTCTGCGGCATCGACCAGCAGGAGAACGCCGTCCACCATTTCAAGGACACGCTCCACCTCACCGCCGAAATCGGCATGGCCCGGAGTGTCGATGATGTTTATTTTAACGCCATTGTATGAAACGGAGGTATTCTTTGCGAGAATGGTGATACCTCTTTCGCGCTCGATGTCGTTGGAGTCCATAACTCTTTCCTCGACCTCCTGATTTTCGCGGAAAGCGCCGCCCTGTTTGAGCATCTCGTCAACGAGAGTAGTTTTGCCGTGGTCAACATGAGCGATAATTGCGATGTTTCTCAAATCATTTCTTACCATAAGAAGCAGATCCTTTCTCTTTTTTCACTATATAAAACTTTGGACTGACACTGTTCAAACGCCGCCGTTACGTATATTCTGCACTGATATTTTAAACATATCCGCAGCAATATATTAAAATCCGACAAATTTATCTTTGCATAAAAAAACCTTGCAAGCTTACTTGCAAGGTTTTGGTGGAGGAGGATGGATTCGGACCATCGAAGCTGAAAAGCAACAGATTTACAGTCTGCCCCCTTTGGCCACTCGGGAACTCCTCCGCAGCGCGTCTATATCTTGTGAAAAGATATAGGCTATAAAAACTGATCAAATGATCAGTAATGGAGCTGGTGGACGGACTCGAACCCCCGACCTGCTGATTACAAATCAGCTGCTCTACCAACTGAGCTACACCAGCGAATTTGCTGTCGTTTCATGTGACTTAATTATTATATCACATTGAAACTGTTTTGTCAAGCATTTTTTGAAATTTAACAAATTGTTTAAATTCTCGACAATTTCAAAGCATTTTCGTTGCTCTCATCAAGCGACTATATCATTATACCACAGTCAAGCGGAGATGTCAATAGGATTTTTTACAATTTACAATTTATTCACAAAAGACATTTCCATAAAAATGGTCGGGGCGACAGGACTTGAACCTGCGGCATCTTGGTCCCAAACCAAGCACTCTACCAAACTGAGTTACGCCCCGATCATGGACGACTATGTTATTATACAACTTTTTCGCCGTCCTGTCAATAGTTTTTTGAAAATTTTTTCTAAGGGTGTGGTCGTTGTTGTCCGTTCGTTGTCCTCGGGACAACTACTTTACTTTACTTTTATTTACTTTACTTTTCTTTTTTTTGCTGCATTTTTGCAGCATTTATTCTCATAAATGATTCTTTTATTCGGCAATAGTCTGCAAAAAGCTCCGAAAATGCGGACATTATGCCGCTTTTTGAAAAGCCCCTTTTTTCATGTTCCTGCAAATTGATTTCACATTTACCGAAAAGATGAAAAAAGAGAGCATGTTTTTAATGTTTCAACCACTTTCAACACATTTCAACAGCACATGTTGAAAGATTTTCAACATTTTTTCAACACTACACAAAAAGCGGCAGAAAAGCTGATTTCTGCCGCAAAAATGTTACATATTGAGAAAATATTCGTGAACGGTGGTGTCACTGTTGAGCTCGGGGTGGAATGCTGTCACAAGCATGTTCCTTTCACGGGCAGCGGTCATCTTGCCGTCGGTGACCGAGAGTATCTCCACGCTGTCCGCAGCCTTTGAGATGTACGGCGCACGGATAAAGGTCATGGGGATAGTTTTACCGTTAAATTTATCCTCGGCATAAAAGCTTCCCAGCTGTCTGCCGTATGCGTTCCTGCAGGCTTCGATGGACATGGTGCCCAGATGTACGGCAGGGTCGTTCTCTATCTTCTCCGCCAGCAGGATAAGTCCCGCACAGGTGCCGAAAACAGGCATTCCTGTGGTGATAAGGCTCCTGATATCGTCCATCATGTCAAGCTCCCGGAGCAGCTTTCCCATAACGGTGCTCTCCCCTCCCGGGATAATGAGCCTGTCAAAGCTGCGGGCAAGATCGCCCCTCTGACGTATCTCAAAGCTGTCCGCGCCGAGCCTTGCCAGCATTTTCTCATGCTCGATGAATGCGCCCTGTAAGGCGAGTACGCCGACAGTCATCACTTTCCTCTTTCAGCCATAAGGAGAGCTATCTCCTGCTCGTTGATGCCTACCATAGCTTCGCCTAAGTCCTCGGAAAGCTCTGCGATAAGCTTAGCGTCCCTGAAGTTTGTGACAGCCTTTACGATAGCAGCCGCTCTCTTTGCGGGGTTGCCCGACTTGAAGATACCGCTTCCGACAAATACGCCCTCTGCGCCCAGCTGCATCATAAGAGCAGCATCTGCGGGAGTAGCCACGCCGCCTGCTGCAAAGTTTACAACAGGGAGCTTGCCGTTCTCGGCAACGAACTTCACGAGGTCATAATCCACCTGCAGGTCCTTTGCAGCCTGATAGAGCTCGTCGGGGGACATGGAGGTGAGACGGCGTATCTCGCTCTGCATCATTCTCATGTGACGGACAGCCTGTACCACGTCGCCTGTACCGGGCTCGCCCTTTGTGCGTATCATGGAAGCGCCCTCGGAAATTCTGCGGAGAGCCTCACCTAAGTCCTTTGCACCGCATACGAAGGGCACCTTGAACTGTGTCTTGTCGATGTGATACTTGTCATCGGCAGGAGAGAGCACCTCGCTCTCGTCGATGTAGTCTATCTCGATAGCCTCAAGTATCTGAGCCTCTGCGAAGTGACCGATGCGGCACTTTGCCATAACGGGGATAGAGACCGCTGCCTGAATGCCCTTTATCATCTTAGGGTCGCTCATTCTTGCAACGCCGCCTGCAGCGCGGATATCGGCAGGTATCTTCTCCAGTGCCATAACAGCGCATGCGCCTGCTTCCTCGGCTATCTTTGCCTGCTCGGGAGTGGTAACGTCCATAATTACGCCGCCCTTGAGCATCTGTGCCAGATTCTTGTTAAGCTCGTATCTTTCGTTCATTTAAAACAACCACCTTATAATATATAAAATAAATTACCTTATTATTATACTCGGTTTTCGGGGAATTGAAAAATCTGCGCACCGATCTGCCCGAAAACAAAAAATGTGCAACACAAATAATTCCTGCCGAGATATCGGACGAATAATTATTTATATTGCACATAGATTTTCATTCGGATTTTCCCTGTCGTTTCCTGTCAATGTGATGATGCACAAAAATCGGCATCAAAACGGCATGAAAATCTGTTTAAAAAAGAGAATTTATCACTGCTCTGCTGTGATAAGCGCCTTAGTAAAGCCATTCTCCTCGTTGAGGGTCAGGTCGCAGGCGATGAGCTTCCCGTCGCACAGCAGCAGGTTCGCAACAACGTTATCGGGGTGCTCGGGACAGTTGAGCACCGTATAGCTGCACAGCACCGCCTCCCGTCCCGCATAGGGCGCAAGGTCGAAGCCCTGTGACTGCTGGAGCTTATTGTATTCCTCATATATGGTGCCGAATTTTTCCGGTATCCGTATCTCCTGCACCTCGGGGTCGGGCTTCACGATAAGTCCGCAGCTGTTGAGAAACTCCACTCTCATGGCGTTGGAGCTCATCTCGTACCCGGACTCCTCCGTACTGCGGGACAGCCTTGCCGCAAGGACAAGGATAAGCGCCGCGATCACGGCAAATATGACGATAAGCATAACATGCTTTGCGGCGGTTTTTCTGCTCATAATATTTCCCCTTTGCAAGCTTGGTCTATCGGTAAAGTATATTCTCCGAAGTCCGCGGATATTCACAGATGATCGCGTCCCGAATATTATAGTATTGAGCCGTAATATCGGGCTCGTTACATTATTGCTCCCCCAATTAACTGGTGGAGCAATACCAAAGCATGAACATAAGGAGTCTTATATAGATGAACGAACTGCTGAGTCTCTGCGGAGTGAGAGAGGGCGGGAGATGCCGTGTCCGCAGCATGTACAACGAGGGAGCCATGCGCCGCCGTCTCCATGATATCGGGCTTATCGAGGGGACGGAGGTGCTCTGTCTGAACCGCAGCCCCTCGGGAGACCCTACTGCGTATCTTATCCGCGGCGCGGTCATTGCTCTGCGCAGGGAGGAAACGGAGAAAATTCTGGTCACGTATGTGTGATGTGACCATTCGCCGCCCCGCCGACTGTCCTTCGGGAGCCCCTCGGCGGGACAGCAGATCTTTGGCAGGTTACGATTTTCCTGCAAATAGTTAATATTTATCGGACATAATATTAAATTACAATTAAATCATCATATATTCCACAAAATCCGCACAATAATGTTTAACGTTATACACGACATCAGTCGAAAATTATGTGCGATTTATGTAACAAAAGTTACAATTCTTTTAATTTACTCCGTTAAATATTGCAAATCTTAAAGGTTTGTGGTATAATATTAGGTGTGTAAAAAGATGTATGGAAAAAGGAAAAGAGGAAGCGGCTTGCGGATAAGATTCTTAAGCAAAATGGTTAACAATGAGCTTGATATGCTGCTGCCACGCTCTCTTATAATCGACCTTGTCATATATCTTGCAACTCTGCCGTTTTATGGCTTTACTGCGGAGATCCCCGCGGGACTGGCTCTGGGCACGCTGGCTATGCTTGTGAATATCACACTGCTGGGCTATGCCTCCGAGCATACCGTGGAAAGACCGCTGAAACAGGCAAAGCGCTATATGTTCTCGTTCTATCTTCTGAGAATGACTATCATCGGCGCAGCTATCGTCGCAGGCTTCAAGCTGTCATGGACAAACCCCGTGGCTGTGTGCCTGCCGCTGTTTTACCCGAAGGTCATTTATACGGTGCGGGCTTTGAGGAAAAAATATTGAGGACGTTATCCGATATATCTCCGAAAGCCGTTATCCTTGCTAAGGAAAGGAGGATAATGCAGTATGGAAATAGAAGTAGTCGGCCCCCGCAAAATAATAACCTTTATGATCGGAGGCAGGGAAATTGCTATTTCCGAAACTCTTGTGACCGGCTGGATCGTTATTATCGCACTGACACTGCTGATACTGTGGCTCACTCACGATCTGAAGGTGGTCCCCGAGACTAAAAGGCAGGCGGCTGCCGAATGGATAGTCAACTTCTTTGAAAACACCGTCAGAGATACTATGGGACCGAAAATGGTCTACTACGCTCCCTATCTGGCGACGATATTCTGCTTTGCGCTGTTCGGTGCACTGCTGAGCCTGTTCGGACTGCGGAGCATGACCGTCGATATCAACTGTACGGGAACATGGGCACTGATGACCTTCGCGCTCATAACCTACTGGAAGATAAGAAACAACGGACTGGGCGGCTATCTTAAGGGCTTTACCGAGCCTGTTGCCGTCATAACTCCCATAAATATCTTAAGTGAAGTGGCGACCCCCGTTTCAATGGCTATCCGTATGTTCGGAAATATGGCGGGCGGAATGATAATCACGTCCCTTATCTATGCGGCGCTCACTCTTGCGAGCAACGCAGTTTACGGACTTATCGGCATATCTCTTGAACATTTCAAGATATTCCAGATAGGTATCCCGGCACTGTTCTCGATATATTTCGACCTGTTCTCGGGAGTAGTCCAGTCCTACGTCTTTATTATGCTCACCATGGCATATGTGGGAGACGCCGCCAATCCCGAAAAGGAATAGCGAAAAGCGTCTTATAATTCAACGGAAAGGAAGTTTTTAATCAATGGAAAATCAGACATTAGAACAGACCGAGCTCATCGCTCGTGCTATCGTTCTCGCAGGTCAGGGCATAGGCGCAGGTCTTGCGCTTATCGCAGGTATCGGCCCCGGTATCGGTGAAGGCTACGCTGTCGGCAAGGCTATCGAGACCATCGGCAGACAGCCCGAGGCTAAGAGCTCCGCTACCACAACAATGTTCATCGGCTGCGCCGTTGCGGAGTCTACCGGTATTTACGGTCTGCTTATCGGTCTGGTACTGATATTCGTAAATCCCTTCATCAAGCACCTCCACGATTGATCCTTTGTAACAATTCGAAGAAATATAAAGGGATCGGAGGAATTATTGCAGTATGACAAATGTGAATTTTGAATTTCTTACTATTGACCCGGTTACTATAATCGGCGTACTGTGCAACACCCTCATTCTGTTCCTCGTTTTCAAGAAGCTGCTCTTCGGACGGGTCAAGGCTATCCTCGACCAGCGTAAGGAAGAGATATCCAAGACCTATAAGGACGCGGATGCGGCTCTCGAAAACGCTAAAAACATGGAAAGCGAATATACTAAGAAGCTTTCCGCCGCAAGAGAAGAATCCGCCGCTATCGTCAAGGACGCTACGGCACGGGCTTCAAAGCGTTCCGATGAGATAATCGAAGAGGCCAAGCAGGAGGCGAGAAGCATCACTGTCAAGGCTAACGCCGATATCGAGGCGGAAAAGAAACGCGCCGTAAATCAGATCAAGGACGAGATCTCCGATATAGCTGTTGCTATCGCGGAAAAGGTCGTTTCAAGACAGATAGACAACGACGAGGATCAGCAGAGACTTATCGACGGGTTTATCTCTGAAATAGGTGATGTGAAATGACGGGCGGCGTTGAAAAGGTATACTCGGAAGCGCTGTTTGAGCTGGCTGAGGAAAATAACAGCACGGAGGAGACCGAAAAGGAGCTCTCGGCTATCGTTGGGATATTCCGCGACAATCCCGAGCTTTACAAGGTGCTCTCTGCACCTACTGTTTCCGACAGCGACAAGCTCGGCACCGCAGAGAAAATTTTCGGCGGAAGAGTTTCCGATACCACTCTTGACTTTATCTGCCTGCTTACCCGAAAGGGCAGGATAAACCGCCTTGAAGGCATCGCAGCCGCTTACCGCGGATTATGGTGCGAAAAGGCAGGTATCCTGGAGGTCAGCGTCGTTTCGGCAGTGCCTCTTTCCGAAGCACAGCGGAAGGCTTTGTCGGACAAGCTGTCACAAAAGTACGGCAAAAGGATCATCATGACAGAAAAGACCGACCCGGATATTCTGGGCGGAGTTATCGTGAGCTTCGGAGATACCATGCTGGACGGCTCTGTACGTACCAAGCTGAAAAATCTCCACGGCGGCATGAAGAATGTCATTGCATGATCAGTATAAATTTTAAATCAGAAAGCCGGTGTTAAAATGGATCTGCGCCCGGATGAAATAACCGGAATAATAAAGGACCAGATAAAAAATTTCCGCAGTCAGATCGAGCTTTCCGACGTGGGAACAGTCGTTACTATCGGAGACGGTATCGCCCGTATCCATGGTCTGGACAACTGCATGTCGGGAGAGCTTCTCGAATTTGAGGGCGGAGTGTACGCAATGGCGCTCAACCTTGAACAGGATTTCGTCGGAGCAGTTATGCTCGGCTCCGAGGCAAACATCAAGGAGGGCGACCCCGTTAAGCGTACAGGAAGCGTAGTTTCTGTGCCTGTCGGCGAACAGCTGCTGGGCAGAGTAGTAAACTCGCTGGGTCAGCCTATTGACGGTAAAGGTGCGATTCTTACCGAGGAGAGAATGCCTATCGAAAAGATAGCTCCCGGTATTATTACAAGAAAGTCGGTAAAACGTCCTCTTCAGACGGGTATCAAGGCTATCGACTCCATGATACCTATCGGAAAGGGTCAGCGAGAGCTTATAATCGGCGACCGACAGACAGGAAAAACTGCCATCGCTCTCGATACTATCATCAACCAGAAGGGCAAGAACGTGCTCTGTATCTACGTTGCTATCGGTCAGAAGCGCTCTACCGTTGCAAACGTTGTGGATACTCTTGAAAAGAACGGCGCTCTGCCCTATACTATCATTGTTTCCGCTACCGCTTCGGAGCTTGCTCCTTTGCAGTATATCGCTCCTTACTCGGGAGTTACCATGGCGGAATACTTCCTTAACAAGGGCAAGGACGTGCTCATAGTTTACGACGACCTGTCAAAGCATGCCGTAGCTTACCGTGCACTGTCCCTGCTGCTTAAGCGCCCGCCCGGACGTGAGGCTTATCCCGGAGATGTATTCTATCTCCATTCGAGACTCTTAGAGCGTGCATGCTCTCTTAACGAGAACTACGGCGGCGGAACTATCACAGCTCTGCCTATCATCGAAACACAGGCAGGCGACGTTTCCGCATATATCCCCACAAACGTCATCTCTATCACCGACGGACAGATCTTCCTTGAAACAGACCTGTTCAACAGCGGTGTGCGTCCTGCGGTAAACCCCGGTATCTCCGTATCGAGAGTCGGCGGCTCCGCACAGATAAAGGCAATGAAGAAGGTATCCTCCTCGCTGAAGCTGACCTATTCGCAGTACCGCGAGCTGCAGTCCTTCTCCCAGTTCGGCTCCGACCTGGACCGCGATACCATGGAGCGCCTTGCTCTCGGTGAACGAGTTGTTGAGGTATTAAAGCAGGACAGAAACAGCCCTCTTACCGTAGAGAACCAGATAATGATAATCTATGCGGTAACAAACGGCTATCTCCACGATGTTCCCGTTAGCCTTGTCAAGGAGTTCGAAAGCGGACTTTTCGAGTATATGGAGTCCTCTCACCCCGAGGTGGCTTCCGCTATCGGCGAGACAGGCGAGCTTTCCAAGGAGACCGAGACAGCCCTTAAGACAGGTCTTGACGAGTTCCTGAAGAAGTTCAAGCTGGAAAATGATATCTCCGAGGACGGCGAGGTCGTGAAGGAAGAGACATCCACCGAAGAATAAAAACATAGACCGAAAGGAATCTGATTATGGCGTCGGGAAATATGAAAGCCATAAAAAGGCGAATCAAAAGCGTTGAATCCACTAAGCAGATAACCAAGGCTATGGAGCTTGTGGCGTCGTCAAAGCTGCGCAAGGCAAAGGAAAAGGCGGATAATTCCCGTCCCTTTTTCAATGCCCTTTACGAAACGATGTGCGAGATACAGGCGGAAAACAAGTCCTTCTTCTCACCCTACACGCGAAAGGGCAGAAAGGGCACGGTACTGCTTGTTGTCATCGCAGGCGACAGAGGTCTTGCGGGCGGATTCAACTCGAACGTTATCAAGCTTGCGCAGAAGCGCATCAGCGAAATTACCGCAGACGGAAAAACTAACGTTGAAATTCTCGGGATAGGCAAAAAATCGGTGGAGTATTTTGAAAAGCATGGCTACGACCTGCTGGCAAGATACGTGAACATCGGCGAGACCCTTAAAATAGGCTCCGCCGCAGGTATCGCCGAGAAGATAGTCAATCCCTATCTAAAGGGAGAGTACGAGCGTGTGGAGCTTTTCTACACCGACTTTACCTCCGCTATTTCACAGACCGCCATGTCAAAGGCTATCCTTCCCGTTGAGATAAGGGAGGAAAAGTCCGAGGGCGTAAGGGCGCTGCCTATTTACGAGCCCTCCGCAGAGCAGGTGTTCAACTCTATCGTGCCGAAATATCTTTCGGGGATAATCTTCTGCGCGGTGGTGGACAGCTTTGCCTCCGAACAGGCGGCAAGACGCAATGCAATGGAAAGCGCCTCCGATAATGCCGATGAGATACTCAGCGAGCTTTCACTGAAGTACAACCGCGCAAGACAGGCATCCATTACGCAGGAGCTTACCGAGATAGTCGGCGGTGCGTCTGCACAGGAATAAAATTTTTCCTTCATCGGAGAATATCCGGTGAAGGGTTATCCTCAAAAATTATTATACGAGGTGATCACAGAAATGTCGCAGAAAAATGTCGGAAAGGTCGTTCAGATAATCGGAGCGGTAGTCGATATCCGCTTTGACAAGGACAATCTTCCGAAGCTGCTAAATGCAATAGAAATTCAGCTCAACGGCGAAACGCTGGTCTGCGAGGTAGCTCAGCATATCGGCGACGACGTTGTCCGCTGCATCGCTATGTCGGGCACAGACGGACTTGTCAGAGGCGCCGAGGCTGTGGATACGGGCAGCCCTATAACCGTTCCCGTAGGAAAGGGAACTCTCGGCAGAATATTCAATCTGCTGGGCGAGCCTGTTGACAATAAGCCTGCTCCCGAGACAGAGGAAAGATGGGCTATCCACAGAGACCCGCCCTCCTTCGAGGAACAGACCGCTTCCAATGAGATACTGGAAACGGGCATCAAGGTAATCGACCTTATCTGCCCCTACCTTAAGGGCGGTAAGATAGGACTTTTCGGCGGAGCGGGCGTAGGTAAGACCGTTCTTATCCAGGAGCTTATCAACAACGTTGCCAATCAGCACGGCGGTATCTCCGTATTTACGGGCGTTGGCGAGCGTACCCGTGAGGGAAACGACCTTTATAACGAAATGACCGAGTCGGGAGTTATCGACAAGACCGTCCTTGTTTACGGTCAGATGAACGAGCCTCCCGGAGCAAGAATGAGAGTTGGTCTGTCGGGACTTACCATGGCGGAGTATTTCCGTGATGTTGAGGGTCAGGACGTGCTGCTCTTCATCGACAACATCTTCCGCTTCACACAGGCAGGCTCCGAGGTTTCGGCGCTGCTGGGACGTATGCCCTCTGCCGTTGGTTATCAGCCTACGCTGGCAACGGAAATGGGTGCTCTTCAGGAGAGGATCACCTCCACCAGAAAGGGCTCAATCACGTCGGTACAGGCAGTATACGTTCCTGCGGACGACCTTACCGACCCTGCTCCCGCAACAACGTTTGCGCACCTTGATGCGACCACCGTTCTTTCGAGAGCTATCACATCGCTGGGTATCTATCCCGCAGTTGACCCGCTGGAGTCCACTTCGAGAATACTTACCCCCGAGGTCGTGGGTCAGGAGCATTACGACACCGCACGAGCAGTTCAGAACATTCTCCAGAGATATACCGAGCTGCAGGATATCATTGCTATCATGGGTATGGACGAGCTTTCCGAGGAGGATAAGCTCACCGTAAGCCGTGCCAGAAAGATACAGCGTTTCCTGTCCCAGCCCTTCTTTGTTGCGGAGCAGTTCAACGGCTTCCCCGGAAAATACGTGCCCGTCAAGGAGACTATCCGAGGCTTCAAGGAGATCATCGCAGGTATGCATGACGATCTTCCCGAGTCGGCGTTCCTTTATGTGGGTACTATCGACGAGGCTGTCGAGAAGGCAAAGAACCTGAAGTATTAATGCGGAAAGGACGGGCAGAGCATGGCAGCGTCTTACAAGCTTAAAATAATCACTCCCGAGAAGGTGTTCTTCGACGGAGAAACCACACAGATCATAGTACGCACCACAGAGGGCGATATCGGTATCCTTGCGAACCATATCAGTCTGGTCGCAGATCTGCCGTCGGGACCGTTGAAGGTCATGCAGGAGGACGGCAGCTGGAAGACCGCCGCTATTTCGGGCGGACTTATGAAGGTGGGCGGAAATAAGGTCAATATCTTCGCAAACGCCGTAGAATGGGCGGAGGATATTGATATCAGCTGGGCAAAGCGCTCCGAGGAAGAAGCAAGAGAGCGTATCAGCCACCAGCAGAACCGCCGCGAGCTTGATATTGCTGAGTTAAAGCTCAAGCGGGCACTCAACCGTATCAGCGTCCACGACAAATACGCCGGAGACGGCAGATAAAATATGCGGAGGAAATTCGTTTCCTCCGTTTTTTTTGTGAGATCGGGCAATGCAGTTATAAAAAATAACAAAAAATTTCCCCCGCACCCCTTTTCTTTTTGGTTTATTTATGATATAATATCATTAGTATATTTGTCTCAACAAAAGGAGCATAACTTATGAAACGGAAAAATCTATTCAACGACGGCTGGGAATTTGCACTTTCCGAAAATAATTCCACCCTCGCCGACAGCGCAAAGCTCACTTACAAGCCCGTGGATATCCCCCACGACTGGCTCATTTACGATACCGAAAATTTATATAAGTCGGGTGACGGCTTCTACAGAAAGACCTTCGTCATCGACGATACCTCCACCGCCGACTATATCCTCTATTTCGACGGAGTTTACATGAACAGCACCGTTTACATCAACGGCGAGGAGATATATACCCAGACTCACGGCTATGCTTCCTTTCAGGTGAATATCTCCGACCATGTGACCGAGGGCGAGAACCGCATTGATGTGATAGTCCGTCATCAGGCGCCAAATTCCCGCTGGTATTCGGGGGCGGGGATATTCAGAAATGTTTATCTGTACAGACTGTCCACCGTCCATATCGGCTTGGACGGAGTATATATCTCCCCCGACTCCGACAGCGGCGATATCTACATAAGCACCGAGCTCAGCGGAGTAAGCAGCGTGATGCCTCCCATGAAGCTGATTTATTCAGCCCTTTCCGAGGACGGTACCGTTATCGCCCGCGGCGAAAAGGACGTGACATGGAGCTGCTGCGAGACCGTTATCCATGCGGAAAATTACAGCCTCTGGAGCCTTGAAGAGCCCAATATCTATACGCTTAGGACCGAGCTTGTCATCGCACAGGACGGCACCGTGCTGGACTGCTCCGAGGACAGCTTCGGCTTCAGAAAAATAGTATTCGACCCCGATAACGGCTTCTCCCTCAACGGAAAACAGATGAAGCTCAAGGGCGTGTGCCTCCACCATGATTTAGGCTGTCTGGGCGCTGCCTTCAATACTGCCGCACTGGAGCGACAGCTGATGCTTATGAAGAACATGGGCGTGAACTCTGTACGCACCTCCCACAACATGCCCGCTCCCGAGCTCATGGAGCTCTGCGACAGGATAGGCATGCTGGTGGACGACGAGGCCTTTGACATGTGGGAGCTTCCCAAGACCGAGTTTGACAACGCCCGCTTTTTCAAGGAGACTGCTCCCGCCGATGTTATGAAGTGGGTAAAGCGTGACCGAAACCACCCCTGCCTTATCATGTGGAGCATAGGCAACGAGATATACGATACCCATGCGGACGACCACGGCTATGAGATAGCCGAAATGCTGAGGGACAACGTCCGCCGCTATGACTACAAAAACAATGCCGCCGTGACGATAGCGTCCAACTTCATCGAATGGGAGCGCTCCCAGAGGATAGGCGAGATGCTGGGCGTTTCGGGCTATAACTACACCGAACGCTGCTACGACGAGCATCATAAGAAATACCCCAACACCGTGATTTACGGCTCGGAGACCTCCTCCGCAGTCCGCAGCCGAGGGATATATCACTTCCCCGCAGATATCCCCCAGCTCACCCATGACGACCACCAGTGCTCTTCACTTGCAAACAGCTGCGTGGTATGGGGCAAGCCCTCCGAGGAAGCCTGGATACTTGACCGCGACAGGAAATTCTGCTGCGGACAGTACATCTGGACAGGCATCGACTACATCGGCGAGCCCACTCCCTACAGTACCAAGAACAGCTATTTCGGCGCTGCCGATACTGCATGTCTGCCGAAGGATATCTACTATTTCTATCAGTCCGTGTGGACAAGCTGTAAGGACAAGCCGATGATACATCTGCTGCCTTACTGGGACTATAACGACGGGCAGCTCATAGGTGTCATTGCATACACGAACGCGCCCTCCTGCGAGCTTTTCGTCAACGGAAGATCGCTGGGTGTGACTCATATCGACCATGAAAAGGGCGATGTGCTCCATGCTCACAGCTTGGTGCCTTATGAGGCGGGCTATATCTCCGCAAAGGCATACGATGAAAACGGCAATACGATCGCAGAGGATACAAGGTATAGCTTCACCGACCCTGTTTCCGTGTCGCTCAGCCCCGAAAGAGCGGAGATACGTGCAGACGGCGAGGACATGGTTTTCGTGGAGATATCCGTCACCGACAAGAGCTCCCACCCTGTGGAAAATGCCCGTAACCGCGTAACTGTGTTTGTTGAGGGTGCAGGCGTGCTCATGGGCATGGACAACGGCGACTCCACCGACTACGACCAATATAAGACCAACAGCCGCCGTCTTTTCAGCGGAAAGGCAGTGGCAGCTATACGCTCTCTCACCGAAAGCGGCGATATCATCGTAAGAGCCGAGTCCGAGGGCTTGCAGACTGCAAAGGTCATCATCAAGGCAGTGCCTGCTCAGGTGCGGGAGGGCATCTCCTGCGGCGGCTTTGTGGAGTGCCGTGAAAATACCGATAAAGAGGTCCCCGTAAGAGCAATAAAGGCATGCTCCGACAGAAATAAGCTCACAAAGGACGCTCCCGCAGCGGAGGTCACCTATAAGCTGCTCCCCGAAAACGCAACATTTGGGGATATATCCTGCGAGGCGCTGAAAGCCGGCGGCATAAAGACTGCCTGCGGAAAGGCAGAGCTTCGGGACGGAAAGATCATCGTCACAGGACTTGGCGACGGCGAGTTTGACCTGCGCATCACCTGCAATAACGGCAGAAAATATCCGCAGGTGCTCTCCGAGCTGCACTTCTCCTGCGAGGGAATGGGCGCAGCTGTGCGCAGTCCCTACGGCTTTAACTGTGCGAATACCGTATCGGGCGGCTCCGAGGGGCTCAACTTCATCAACAACAACGCCATAAGCGGCTTCGGCAGCGGCGGCTCTGCCCGTTACGATAACTTCGACTTCGGACGGGCAGGCTCCGACGAGGTCATACTCCACATGGGACACAACACAAATCAGGATATCCCCGTAAGGCTTTATGCAAATGCTCCCGAGCGCACGCTCATCGGAGATATCATGTTCCCCGACAACGGCCTGTGGGAGGGCTTTGCGCCGCATAGCTTCAAGCTGGCAAGAACTGTCCGCGGCATGCAGGATATCGTCTTTGAGATAAACGGAAACCT
>JBJFHQ010000063.1:0-18082 GCA_051893755.1 Oscillospiraceae bacterium | reverse complement strand
CGGTGTGCGTGTTCAAATTCGTGCCTGCGGCGCTGTCGTCGCTGCTGAAATATGCGGGGGCGCCTACGTGGACGAAGGCTGTCTCCGAAGGGCTTATCAAGATAGTCATGCTGGTGGGCTACATGTGGGCGATATCCAACATGGGCGAGATACACACAACATTCATGTATCACGGCGCCGAGCATAAGACCATATTCTGCTACGAAAACGGGCTGGAGCTCACCGTGGACAATGTGAGAAAGCAGTCCCGCTTCCACCCCCGCTGCGGCACGAGCTTTATATTTATAGTAGTGCTGCTGAGCGTGTGTGTGGGAATGTTCCTGCCCTGGTCGAACGTGTGGCTGCGCTTCGGACTCCAGCTTTTGCTGCTGCCTGTGGAGGCTTCTATCGGCTATGAGCTTATCAAGCTGGCAGGCAGATGCGATAATCTTTTCACAAGGATAATCTCCGCACCCGGACTCTGGCTCCAGCGGATAACCACCAAGGAGCCTACCGACAAGATGATAGAGGTGGCTATCGCAGCGCTAACTCCCTGTATCCCCGAGGATAAGAGTGACGACAAATGGTGATAAGAGAGCTTACAGCGAGGCTGAAGGAGATACTGCAAAGTGCGGGTATCGAGGACTATGATTTCGACGGGGACTGCATCGCCGAGGATTTTCTCGGACTTAGCGGCACACAGCTGCTTTTGAAAGCCGGCGAGGAAGCGGACGATACTGCTGTCAAAAGGGCGATAGAAGCCGCCGAAAAGCGTGCAACAGGGTATCCTTTGCAGTATATCCTCGGAAAATGGGAGTTTTACGGACTTCCCTTCAAGGTGGGGGAGGGTGTGCTCATTCCCAGACCCGACACCGAGATACTGGTGGATACGGTCATCGAATACTACAGGTCTCCGAGGAAAAATATGCGGATAATCGACCTGTGCAGCGGCAGCGGCTGCATTGCCGTGGCACTGAAAAAGAATATCCCCGAGGCGGAGGTCACCGCGGTGGAAAATTCCTCCGAGGCAATGCCGTATCTTGTCCATAATGCGAGGATGAACGATACTGTGCTGCGCTATATCAAGGGCGATGTCATGAACGGCGCTCTGCTGGACAACTTCTCCGACCCCGAAAATGTGGGTGAGCATATAAAATTCGGCTGTATCGTGTCAAATCCGCCCTATCTTACGGCAGAGGAGATGTCCGAGCTGCAGACCGAGGTGGGCTATGAGCCGAAATATGCCCTTGACGGCGGACTTGACGGGCTGAAATTCTATCGTGTGATAGCCTGCCTCTGGAAAGAGGTGCTGGAGGATAACGGGCTGCTTGCCTTTGAGGCGGGATATCAGCAGTGCGGGCAGGTCGCCGAGATAATGGAAAAAAGCGGATTTTACGGCGTTTCCGTCAGGAAGGACCTAGGCGGCAACGAGCGGGTGATATATGGTTATAAGTCGCCCGAAAAGGAGGATATCACATGATAATTGATTTTGAAAAGATAGAAGAGACCGCTGTCACAGGGTTTAAGGGCGGCGAGGGCGTTATGCGCTCAAACGGGTATTTCGACGGCAGCAACCGCATAATGCGGGCATCGCTTGAGCCGGGAGCATATATCGGGCTCCATACCCACGAGGATAACTGCGAGATAGTGTATATTTTGAAGGGAAAGGGGAAATTTATCTATGACGGACAGGAATTCCCCATTTCCGAGGGACAGTGCCACTACTGCCCCAAGGGACATTCTCACAGCCTTATAAATGACAGCTCGGAGGAGCTTTTATTCTTTGCGGCAGTGCCTGCGCAGCCCTGAAAATCGGTTACAAAACGGTAAAATTTTCATGTGTCTGTAATTAATTATTGTTTGCTTTATCCGCAGATTTCTTAAAAATTTGTGAAAGTTGTCGATAAGGAAACGAAAAAACGGCGCAAAAACTGTTATAATAATGGTTGTATATCTTAAAATGATGTGATATAATAAATCATAGCATAAAATGCTTGTTCAAAGCTTTTATCTATTAAGTTTAAATCAAAAATTTAAATGGAGGAACAAAACAATGAAAACAAAGAAGATTCTTGCTGCTCTCGCAGCATCTGCTATGGCTCTTACAATGACAGGTCTTACTTCTTTCGCTGCAGGTCTCGAGGAAGACGCTGAAGAGGTTACCGAGGAAGAGGTAGTTGAGGAAGAGGTTATCGAGGACGAGGCTGTCGAGGAAGATGTTCCTGAGGAAGAGGACTTCGAGGACGAGGTCTGGGAAGACGATACCGAGGCTGACGAGGTTTTTGAAGAGGATACTGAGGAAGAGGATACCGAAGAGGCTGACGCAGCTGAGGAAGAGGCTCCCGTTGAGGAAACTTCTCCCGCAACAGGCAACGCTCCTGTCGCTCTCGCAGTAATTCCTGTAGCTCTCGCAGCTGCAGCTGTTGTTGCTAAGAAGTCCAAGTGATCCTGCTTGAAAAATCTGCTGCCGCTGTGCAGTGAATAATGCCCGCCTTGCAATACAGACGGGCATTTTTTGTGAAAATTTATGGGAAAATTGAGAAAAATGATGAAAAAGGAGGCAACGGCAATGCAAAAAGCTGTTCTTTTTATCGCTGCTGCCGCAATGACTCTGTGTGCGGGCGGCAATATCGTTTCTGCCGAGGCCGCGCAGGGTGTTCCCGAAACGGGAAATATCAGCGTGACGGCGTATATCGTGCCTGCCGCTCTGGCTGCGGTCACCGTTATCGCTAAGAAGAAAAATAAAAAATAATATTACATAATTGTTGTTTTGTTGCCAAGTTGTAATTAAAATTTGGAAATCGTTGTGCAACTTTGTAAAAATGCACAACGTTTTCATAAAATATTTTGTTACAATATATATAGATTTTTTTAAAATGTTATGGTATAATTCAACTATAATTAGTTATCCGTATAAAGATGACGGTAATTCAAGAAAGGATGTTTTTGACATGAAAATGAACAAATTTGCAGCTGCTTTAGTTGGTACTGCTGTGGCAGCTTCTGCTGTTTCAGTTACTGCTTTCGCAGACGATTCCTACACAGCAACACTCGGTTTCACCGATACAAACTGGACATATCAGGATTGGGAGTCCTCTGTTGAGATCACAGGCGACGGTACATACACCATCACTTCTACCGCAGTAGCAGGTACTGAGGAGATCGGCGTATTCGTAATCGACTGCCAGGGTATGTTCGCAGGCAGCCCCGACGCTGTTGCAACTCTCGATTCTATCCAGATCGACGGCGCTGATGTTTCCTTCGACGCTTCCAAGATCATGTACGGCGATATCGAGGAGAAGGGCAACTTCAGAATCGATATCTACAATATGTACAGCGATACTAAGGATGATCCTGCATTCACAAATGCAACTCCTATCGCTGAGTCCCTCTCTATCACATTCACAGTTACAGGTCTCGGCGGCGCTGCTGCTGAGGACACAGCTGAGGAAACTGCAGAAGAGGCTGCTGAGGAAGAGGCTCCCGTTGAGGAGACAGCTGCTGAGGCTGCTGAGGAAGAGGCTCCTGCTTCTGACGATGTAACTGCTCCTGCTGCTACAGGCAATGCTTCCGCTGCTGCTATCGCTGCAGTTGCAGCTGTTGCAGGCGTAGCTGCTGTTATCACCGGAAAGAGAAAGTAATTTCCTTTCGGAAACTGAATATTAAAATGTACCGTCCGTTTGACCCCATGGCTGAACGGACGGTTTTTTATGCCTTCCGACCGATTACAAAATAATTTCAACTGTTTACCATTATATTACAACGGTTACATTGTGCAAACAATACAATTACACCACGGTAAAATTTGTATAGTATGCACAAATCGTCCGCCGAGTTTTGTTAAAAAAACATATTGAAA
This sequence comes from Oscillospiraceae bacterium, assembly GCA_051893755.1. Classification (GTDB taxonomy): domain Bacteria; phylum Bacillota; class Clostridia; order Oscillospirales; family Ruminococcaceae; genus RGIG4694. The sequence continues at coordinate 14,244 of JBJFHQ010000063.1, read as the reverse complement.
AGCTTTCGTCTATTTTATAGAATAATTAGTATAGAAATAGTATGCCGAGAAATATAGATGAATGGCAGGACGACAAGACGATTTTTTCTTGAAAGGCGGAAAAAATCATGTTGATAAAAAAGCTGGCGGCTGTGTGTGCCGCTGCGGCTGCGATAGGCGCCGCGGCGTTTTCCGTGTCCGCCGAGGAGGTAGGTACCGCGGGTGTGTACTTCGCCGACGAGGACTGGCTGGTCCAGTACTGGGGCGGAGATGCCGACGATGACGGAAATACGTCCATAACCGACGTGCAGAACGCCGTTATTACCGGCGACGGCGATTATACTGCCTCTGTTACTGCGGATTATCCTGTGGCAGGGCTGGTTTTTCTGGCACTGTGCAGCGATATCGAAAGCTCCTCCTGTCCCGAGGATATGACCGTGACAGTCAATTCTGTGGAGATCAACGGCGAGCCCGTGGATATCGGCGTTAACGGCACTCCGCAGTGGAAGGACGACAGCGGCTATATGAGAGTGAATATCTACAACACCTGGTCGGATGACCCCGCGGACGAGTCGGTCTCGGGCGATGTTTTTGACGGCGCGCAGACGATCACTGTCAATTTTACCGTGGACGGTCTTGAGGACGGCACTCCCTCTCCGGAGCCCGAAACAACAGCCGAAACAACGGCTCCCGAGGAGATCGCTGATGCCGAAACGGAAACGGGATATGTTCCCGAAGCCGATACCGAGGAGACTCCCGCTCAGACGGGAAATGTTCCTTCTATCGCACTTGCTGCGGTGACTTCATGGGCTGCGGCGCTGGCTCTTACCTTCAGAAAACGGGAGCGTTTGTGACAATATAGATACAATTACAAAATAATAGTTACAACTTTGTTACAAATGCCAATTGAAAATTACAAACTGTTACTATATAATATAACTATGGAAAATAAGCTTTTGATCGCGACAAAAAAGTTCTTCGGTCCGCGGAGCTATTTCGCACAGTACCGTGGTTTCATCAATTTTATGGCAAAATGTAGAAGTTTTGTAACTATTTGTTGATAAAAGATAGTAAACGTTTGAAATTTTGTCTAAATTGCCAATAGTAAAAATTAAATTATAATGTTATAATTTAATAGTATAAAGATAGCTGTATATTGTTATATTAAGGTGTACAGCAAAATTATAGGAGGAAATCATAATGAATTTTAACAAGGCATTATCAGTTGCAGCAGCTGCTGCAATGGCAGTTTCTGTAGTTGCAGTTTCAGTTTCCGCAGCAGATTCCGTTACAGTTGAGCTCGACAGCGCTTACACAGGCGACTGGTCCAGAACTGCAGGAATCGAAAAGTCTAACTTTGAGGGCTTCTCCGGAGACGTTAAGGTAGTCCTTCAGGTTGAAACTGTAAATGTTAAGGACGGCAACACCTATATTATCAAGCCTATGGACGTTGATAAGAGCTGGAACCCCCTCACCGATCAGCTGACCGCTGAAAAGGCAGTCTGCAAGCCCGACGGCTTTATGCAGATCAGAGCTGACCAGACTGAGGTTGAGTTCGTTGTTCCTAAGGAAGTTGTAGCTGATCTCTGGAACGGCGGTATCGCTTTCCAGGTATCCAACGTTATCGTTAAGTCTGCAACACTTTCCGACGGTACTAAGGAAAATGCTTTCACTATCGTTTCCGATAAGGATACTCCCGATTACTGCGCAGGTAAGCTCGATCCCTGGGCAGTAGAGGAAGAGGCTCCCGCTGAGGAGGAGGCTCCCGCTGAGGTTCCCGCTGAGACTGAGACCGCTGCTGAGACAGAGGCTGAGCCTACCGTTGAGGAAGAGGTAGAGGCTGAAGTTGAGGAAGAGGCTGACGAAGAGCCCTCCGCAGAGCTCATCTCCGTTGAGCAGGACGGCATTTCCCTTATCCAGGTAGGCGGCGAAGGTACCTCCAACAACTGGGGTCAGGCTGTCGTTATGTATACATACAACAACATCGCAGAGGATGAAGAGCCCGGCGAGAATCCTTTCGACGTTTCTCTTCTCAATGAGAACTCCTGCATCGTTGTTTACTATGATTCCGAGGTAGCTCCCGAGCTTATCCTCCAGAGCTGGTCCGGCGGAAACGGCTGGGCTAAGGTTCCTCAGAACGAGGAAGAGTCCGTTCCCGGTATGGCTGTTTTCACATATGATTACATGACCGCTATGTATGAGTCCGATGACTTCTCCAGCGTTGACGCTGTTAACATCGGCGACCAGGGCGCAGATCTTACTGTTTACGGCGTTTATGTTCTCTCCGTAACAGATGAGGCTGCAGCTGAGATCGAGGCCGCTATCGAAGAGGCTGAGGATGATACTGCAGAGGATACAGCTGATACTTCCGCAGCAGTTCCCGCAGCTGATACAACAGATTCTACTGCTCCCAAGACAGGCAATGCAGGTCTCGCAGCTATCGCAGGCGTTATCGCAGTTGCAGGCGCAGCAGCAGTTGCTTTCAAGAAGAGAAAGTAATCTGATTTGACGGTATTTACGGAGCGGACGCGCTCTGCTCCGTGATATATATGGCAATATCCTGATATATGAGATACTCATATACATAAAGCAAAGCACTTAAGTGTGTTTGAATGGAGGAAAATTCAAATGAAGATGAAGAAGATCATTTCTTGCGCAGCTGCTGCAGCTATTGCTCTTTCTATGGCAGCTGTTTCCGCATCCGCTGCTGACTGGTCACAGACAGGTTATGCAGACGATAACCCCGATACCATCAATATCGTTTCTACCGACGCTAACGGCGTTGTTGCTGCTCAGGTAAACGATGGTACCGCTGTTAAGGCTCGCATCACTCTCGATCAGGTTCTTGCTGATCCCGCTGATGTTGCTAATGTTTACAGAGGTACTTACAAGGTAACATACAAGGGCCTCGCAGGCACTGATATCCAGGGCGTTGGCGGCGGACTTTATGCTGCTACATGCAACTCCACAACTTTCTGGATCTCCCCTGAGTTCAACGAGGACGGCACTGTTACTTGGGAAGACGAAGTAACTGTTGATGACGAGTTCAAGTGGCTCCTTCCTTCTCAGGTTCCCGAGGATGCTTCTCAGGCTGAGTTCGTATTCATGGATTGGTCCAACTCCAACTTCGTTTCTAACAATGTAACTATCACATTCTCCGATCTCCACCTCTATGACAAGGACGGCAACGAGATCGCTCAGAAGGAATATAGCGGTGACGCTGCAGCAGCAGTTGAGGAAGAAGCTCCTGCTGTTGAGGAGACTGCAACTGAAGAGGCTGCTCCTGTAGAGGATGTTGCTCCTGCTTCTGATGATGCTTCCACTTCCGCTTCCACAGGCAACGCTTCCGCAGCTGCTATCGCATCTGTAATGGCTGTTGCAGGTGTTGCAGCTATCGCAGCTAAGAAGAGAAAGTAATCTCCGATCTAACAATTTTGAATGACTGAGCCGCAGATGTATTTCTGCGGCTTTTTCTTGACTTTAGGGACGAGTTGGGGTATAATTATCATATTATCTGACATAAGGAGCTTGCTATGAAAAAGAATTTTTTATCTGTTGCTGCGCTGTCTGCGCTGCTGCTGGCAGGATGCTCTCTGACCGCAGAGGACAGCGCTCAGACTGAGCCCGCTGCGAAGTCCTCCCTCACAGAGGAGGAGACCGCCTCGACGCAGGAGTATTCACACATCGAAATAATCCAGGAGACCACCTCCGCAGAGCCCTCTGAAACTGCTGAGCCATCATCGGCGGAGACTTCCGAGCCTGAGACCGAACCGCCTGCGACTGAGACTGAACCGCCCGAGGAAACTCTCCCTATCGACGAGGACGCTGTTGCTGCGGCGTATTCCGCTATGGACGGCAGCGATATCATCTATTTCGGAAATATCTACTACGACAGCGATCTTGACCGATGCGGGGTGCTGTTCCTCACGGCGGACGGTCGGGCTTACGGCGGGATCTGCGGATATCTGGGCAATTTCAGAAGCACGACCTGCGCGGATTATCTCGGAACGGTTACCGATGTTACTGAGTTCGGACAGCTTTCCGCTGACAAGGCGGAGCTTCTGACCAAATATGCTCTGTCCGCCGACCCCGACGGAGAACATACCGAGTCCGAGACGGATGCTGTCCTTGAATGTGTGTCGTGGTACGAATGCGTTACCTACGATGATTCGGGTACTCCGACGAGCATTCTTGCTCATGCCGACGAGTACGGCTACAGCTGCTCCACAGGTGATATCTACATCGCCGAGATCGCAAAGAATCTCGCAGAGACGGGCATTATCTCCGAATGGCAGCAGTATTGCTCCGATAACCTCAATAGCTGAAAAAAGCTTCTCCACATCCTGCGGAGAAGCTTTTGACTTATTATTCGTTTGTATCAAAGACCTGAATAACGCTCATATCGGATATCCGCGCGGCAACCACTCTCGCGTCGGAGATAAGATATATCGTATCTGAGCTTACGATAGCCTTGTGGAACTCGCCGCTGCTGTCGGGATCGGTATATTCGATCTTTCCCACAGTCGTAAATCCGTTGTCCGATGTATAGCTGAAAAGGTAATAGCAGCCATGCTCGCCGAATTCGTCCGAATAGCTTACGGGCATTCCGATTATTCCAAGCTCGCTGTTCACCAGAAGGGAACGTCTGCGAGTGGCTGCGTCGGAGCTGATATTATCGCCCTGTGCAAAGGTGACGCTGTCGTACTTTGCACCGGAGCTGCTGCTGAACATTGACAGCATGCAGGCTTTGCCCGACTCGTCCGATACCATTCCCACACCGAGGATAAGATCTTCGCCGTAGCCCACGAAATATGCTGCGTCGGAATCCATCATATCATATGCGACTGTAGGCGGATTTGCAGACAAATCAAGCACCAGCGCGGGAGGACTTGATTTATCGGTGTAAAGGCTTGCGTATCTGTCGGTGAAGGTGACCTTGCGGACCTCTTCGCCCGGGAGAAGCTGACCTGCGCTGTTTACCACGTTCAGGTCGGAGTCAAGCACGTAGATATCCGTGCAGATAGTGCCGTCCTCCATGGTATTCACAGCCGCCGCTCTCAGACAGCCGTTGTATTCGCTGAGGCTGCTGCCGATAATGCTGCCCTCCACCGAACCGCCTGTGAGGTACTCAATAGTGTTGCCCAGGGAGAATGCAGAGATCGCCGAATAGGGCTTGTCGTTTTCACGCTGACCTGCATTGACGATATAGAGCGTATCTCCCGAGCAGAAGACCTTGCCGCTGCTGCCCAGCACCGCCTTGACGGAAATTGCGCCGCCGTTGATGTTATAGGACGACACAACGGTATATTCCGTGGAGGCTGCGTCCGCTGCTACGTAGATATCAGCTGCAGCAACATAGATACGTTTGTTGTTAAGGTCGTAGCAGGGGACGTAATTATCAAGGTCGCACTCTTCTCCGAGAGGCTCCGTACTGTGATTTGAGTAGTTCGTCACAATGCTGAGATTTCCTCCGTAGACCCGTGAGGAAACATATTCACCGCTCTGTGTGAAGCTCTCAAGATATTTCACGCCGTCCGAAATGTCGTAGATATCCGCTGAAACGCCGTTTCTGCGGCTTTCGTCCGCTGTATTGCCTTCACCCGACCGGTCGGAAGCTCCGTTTATTGCTTCATCTGCGTTATCAGCTGGAACATCAAACGCTTGTAACGTATCTGCGGATGTATCTGCGGATGTATCTGCGGATAAATGATCTTCCGAAATAAGGATGAGCTTTCCGCCTGTGATGTACATATCCACGGGAGTTTTACTGCCAACGCTCGCACATGCTGCCATGCCGTTTTCCGTGACCTTGTACAGTTTTCCGCCGCCTACAAAATAGATCGCGCCGTTATCCGCTTTTATGAGATCTGCGTCCGAAAGACCTTCGGCAAAATCTGCAGCGGAAATATCGTCGGGACATTCAGCAGAAGCGTCCGCAGACGATCCGTTAAGATAGATCTGGGTATAAATATCGTACAGATCATCGTAAGAATCGGGACGGCTGACATCCTTATATTCGATCTCGGTATCAAGACCTGCAGGCTCGTTTGCCCTGCCCGAATAGATCGCAAATCCTGCGATAAGCGCCGCACAGGCAGCGATAGCTGTCACAGAGCGGAACACCACCGAGGACCTTGTCCTGCGGATAACAGGCTGCACAGCCCTAAGCTCTTTTTCTTTCTGAGGAGCCTTAGCTTTCAGCATTGCTGCGATATTTTCGGGTAAAAGCTCATCGGGTATTTCTATTTTTTCTATTTCCGATCTGAGTTCTTTATCAATGTTCATAATCTTCCGACCTCCTTTCCGAAAAGATTATTTGTCCGAAAGAAATTGCTTCAGTTTTTCCTTTGCTCGTGAGACCTTCGAGCGCACAGTATTTGCATTACTGCCGCACATTCCTGCGATCTCCTCGCTTTTATATCCCGAAACAACGTCCAGGGAAAGCATGAGCCGATCTTCCTCGCTGAGCCTGTTAAATCCTTCCATGACCTCAATACCTTCGAAGCTTATTTCCACTGCCGATTCCGTTTCGGCAGCCTCATCGAGCTCAGTGCTGAGATCTCTGTTCTTTATATACTCCTTCTGTTTATTTTTTATCTTTACAGTAAGGATCGAGATCATCCAGCTTTTAAAGGCTTTTTCATTTTTGAGTTTCTGAATGGATGTATAGGCTTCCAGCACTGCGTCACTAACCACATCGGAAGCGTCATGTTCGTTATTCAGGTTCAGAAGAGCGATCCTGTACAGATCCTTGTAAACAAGGGAATAAAGTTCGGCGAAAGCGTCGGCGTCACCCTGCTGTGCTTTTTTCACACAGTCGGCAAAATCCATGCTCATTTTTATCGTATCACCTCGTATCCGCTGATTGCAGACGCGGCAGGAGCCATACCCCGGATCCTCTTCAAGACCTGTCATATAAGTAGTGGCGATTTTTCCTCGTTTTGTTGCATGAAAATTTCTATTTTGTATACATGCACAAAATAATCCTGCAAATATAGCTATTTTATACAATCGCTTGCTATATTTATATACGTTCTGCAAAATATTTATGAGTATATACTAAATGTTATCAACATAGTTATCTATATGAACAACCGTACTCATTATTATAACATAGATTTCGGAATAAATCAAGTTTCTTCGGGGGAATAAAAAAGTACGTCCGATGTAAATGATTTTATACATGTTATGCTGTCTGCCGGCTGCAATTTTCCCACAGCACATATTGATATAAAATTCACAAAAAAGACTTGACTTTTTTTGCGGAATATTATAAAATAAAGATGAATAATGTGTATGCAGTGCGGTTAGCGATGATAAACCGTTTCGGGAACATTACCGCTAAGTTCTAAGTTAATGCTGCTGTGAATACTGCGCTCGTCACATTAAAAATTTTCAAGGAGGGCAAATGCCATGTCAACAAAAGCAAATTATCCTATCAGTGAGATCGGCAAGGACAAGGTCGGTTTTTCTAAGACCCGTGCTATCATCGAAAGCGCTTTCTATGGCAATAACGTCGTAAAGGTAAATACTCTTAAGGAAGCGTATAACCTTGCTAAGAATTCTCCCGGAACTATTGTTACCGATATGCCTGTTTACAGAGCCGAGGAGATCGGTCTCGATGCAGACGCTAAGGTTCTTCTTTTCAACGACGGCGCAGTAACAGGCCGTTACGCAGCTGCACGCCGCATCAAGGGCGAGCCCGGCGTTGATGACGTTAAGCTCGACAAGGTAATTCTCGATGCAACCTATTCTACCCGCTGGAAGAAGCTCTATCACGCTGAGTGCTATGTAGGACTCGATCCCGAGTTTATGGTAAAGGCTCACCTGCTTATCCCCGAGGGTGAGGAGAATATCCTCTACAACTGGATGCTCAACTTCCAGTACAAGTCCGATGAGTATGTTAAGATGTACGCTAACTCCAAGCCCGTAGGCGACGGAAAAGAGCCTGATATCTACATCTTCTCCGATCCTCAGTGGACTCCTCAGAATCACCCCGACGTTGATTACAGCTGTCTGTCCGATCCTCTTACTCTCTGCTACTTCGATACAGACCAGAACTGCGCTGCAATTCTCGGCATGAAGTATTTCGGCGAGCACAAGAAGGGTACTCTTACAATGGCTTGGGCTCTTGCTAATAGAAATGGTTACGCTTCATGCCACGGCGGTCAGAAGGAATATACTCTCGCTGACGGCTCTAAGTTCGTTGCTTCCGTTTACGGCCTTTCCGGCTCCGGCAAGTCCACTCTTACTCACGCTAAGCACAACGGCAAGTACGAGATCAAGGTACTCCATGATGACGCTTTCATCATCAACACCGATACCTGCGCTTCTATCGCTCTGGAGCCCTCCTACTTCGATAAGACAGCCGATTATCCTACAGGCTGCCCCGATAACAAGTATCTGCTCACAGTTCAGAACTGCGGCGCTACCATCGACGAGGACGGCAAGGTACAGCTCGTGACCGAGGATATCAGAAACGGCAACGGACGTGCTATCAAGTCCAAGCTCTGGTCTCCCAACCGTGTTGACAAGATCGATGCTCCCGTTAACGCTATCTTCTGGATCATGAAGGATCCTACCATTCCTCCCGTTATCAAGCTCAAGGGCGCTTCCCTCGCTTCCGTAATGGGCGCTACACTGGCTACCAAGACCTCCACCGCAGAGCGCGTTAAGGCAGGAACCGACCTGAATGCTCTTCGTATCGTTCCTTATGCTAACCCCTTCAGAACCTATCCTCTCGCTAACGACTACGAGAAGTTCAAGAAGCTCGTTGAGGAAAAGAACGTTGCCTGCTACGTTATCAACACAGGCGACTTCATGGGCAAGAAGGTAAAGCCCGCAGATACTCTCGGCATTCTCGAGGCTATCGTTGAGAAGAAGGCTGAATTCAAGAAGTGGGGTCCCTTCGAGGATATCGAGATCATGGACTGGAACGACTTCAATGTTGACCTGAACGACAAGGACTATGCTGCTGCTCTTAAGAACGCAATGCAGAGCCGTCTTGAAAATGTTCAGAAGTTCGCAACAGACAAGGGCGGCTACGATAAGCTCCCCGATGATGCTGTTGAGGCTATCAAGAAGGTCGTTGACGAGGCTAATGCTCTGTGATCGGCGCTTTTTGACAAGGCATAACTGATAAATTTTGCGTACCCGAGATCCTCTGACCTCGGGTATGTTTTTGCAAATATTTTGTAAACATTTTGAGAATACATAATGAATCACACAGCTGCGCGGTTTGCGGGCAGGTGTACGGCTCCGTTGTGTGTCCTTTTGTTGTCCTTTGTGTGGTATAATATACAATATGATCGGATCATCTGCGGTGACGGCAGGCATCTGCCCGCTGCTTCGCACATTTTGTCCGAATACAGCTGAGGTGGTTAATATGCAGAAAATATGGGAGTTTTTTGACGATCTGGACGAGTTCGTATACGTTTCGGATATGGACAGCCATGAGCTTATTTATATGAACAAAAAGGCTCTGAAACAGTTCGGATTTCACTCGACGGAGGACCTTAAGGGCAAAAGGTGCTATGAGATCATTCAGGAATGCAGCGTGCCCTGTGCTATATGCAATAATCATCTGCTTGCTCCCGGCGAGTTCAGGGAGTGGCAGTTCTTTAATCCTGTGCTCAAAAAGCAGTTCCTGATCAAGGATACTATGGTCAGCGACGGCTCACGAAGATGCCGCGTGGAGCTCACTGTGGATATTACCGCTCAGGAACAGCAGGTGAGCATTATCCGCAGCTATCATAATATCGAGTCCCTTGTGAACGAGGGTATCCGTCTTGCGCTGCAGGCTCCCGACCCCGATAAGGCTCTCGATATCATACTGGAATATCTGGGAAGAGCTTTAAACGGCGAACGTACCTACATATTTGAGAAAAATGAACGGGGAAACGACGACAATACCTATGAATGGACTGCGTCGGGCGTTACTCCCGAGATAGATAATCTGCAGGAGCTGCCTCCCGAGGTCTGCGCTAACTGGTACAGATGCTTTGACGATAATAAAAATATCATGATAAACGACCTTGAGGATATCCGCGAGACCGACCCCCTTCAGTACGAAAATCTTAAAAGACAGAATATCCATTCCATCGTGGTGGCTCCGCTTTTTGACGAGAAGAGGATAATCGGCTTTTACGGCGTAGATAATCCGCCTGTCAAGGGACTGGAATATGCTGCGAATATGCTGCAGATAATGGGACATTTTATCGTATCGACGCTGAAAAGACGGAACCTTCTTAAGGAGCTGCGGATAATGAGCTACTCCGACCAGCTCACAAAGCTTGGCAACAGACATGCTATGGAGGAATATATCTCGAACATCGGCAGCAATGACCCTGTGGGCGTTGTGTACTGCGATATAACGGGGCTGAAACGGCTGAACGATTCCGAGGGACATCATGCGGGAGATGACCTTATCCGACGGGCGGCGGCAAGCCTTAAGACGGCTTTCGGAGAGTATGGGCTGTTCCGTGTGGGCGGAGATGAGCTGCTGGCTGTCTGTCTTGATACGGACGAAAAGACTCTTGCCGAAAAAACAGCGCTCCTTAAAGAGGCAATGGTGAGAAACTCCGTCAATATGGCAGTGGGCACAGCTTGGAAAAATGACGGCGGACAGTGTATCGAAAAGCTCATGTCCGACGCCGAGAAGCTTATGTATGAGGATAAATCACGGTATTACAGGGCTTCGGGTCTGGACAGGAGACGGTAGCTCTCGGCTGAATGTGCAATATATCGCTGCGGTTTTGTTTGTAATGCACAAAGAATTTGAAAACCTCTTGAAAATATTTTAAGAATATGTTATAATGCTGTTATAAAATATTTATGGGAGGAATCACCATGGAACTTTTAAAGGATAAGGTCGCTCTCGTTACGGGCGGCACAAGAGGCATCGGCTACTCTATCGTAAAAACTTACCTCGATAACGGCGCAAAGGTCGTGCTCTGCGGCTCCAAGCAGGAGACTGCCGACAAGGCGGTCGAAAAGCTCAAGGCGGAAAATCCCGCTTACGAGGTGGAGGGCATCGCTCCCGACCTGACAAGCTATGAGTCCGTTGAAAAGGCTGTGAAGTACGTTGCCGACAAGTACGGCAGAATTGACATCGTTGCCAATAATGCGGGAATTTCCTCCAATGTGAAGCTGTACGACTATGACCCCGCAGACTTCGACAAGCTCATGCTCATCAATGTAAATTCCTGCTTCTATACCACAAGGGCGGCTGCTCCCATTATGAAGGAGCAGGGCGGCGGAGTTATCATCAACACATCGTCTATGGTGTCCATTTACGGACAGCCTGCGGGAGTTGCTTATCCCACGTCAAAATTTGCGGTGAATGGTCTTACAAAGTCCCTCGCAAGAGAGCTTGCTAAGGATAACATCAGAGTAAATGCAGTTGCTCCCGGCGTTACCAATACCGACATGGTGGTAAATCTTCCCGAGCAGACAAGAAATTACATATGCTCCACTATCCCTCTCGGCAGAATGGGCGAGCCTCAGGATATCGCAAACGCGTTCCTGTATCTGGCAAGCGACCTCGGCTCCTATGTGACCGGCGAGATACTCTCCGTTGACGGCTGCGCAAGAGCGTAAGCAGCTATGTTAGTTAATAGTGAATAGTGAAGAGTGAATAGTGAAGAGTGAATAGTTTTTGCTATTACTTAACAGAAATAAGAAAAAGGACGGCTGGGTCACAGTCGTCCTTTTTCTTTGAAAAGAGAGAAAATAATATGATGAAATTGGGGGATAGCTTATTAAGGCTGAAGTTAACAGTGATATATAACTATTCGCTATTCACTATTCACTCTTCACTATTCATTAATTATCAACCGAGTCGGGGGCTTCGTTTATTTCGGTGAGCGTTACGGTCACGTCCTCATTGCCGTCCTTGCGTGCAAGGGTGAGGGTGATGGTGTCGCCTACCTCCTTGCCGTCCTTGGCTGCTGTGAGATCGTCCATGTTCTCAACGGTCTTGCCGTCTGCTGCGATGATTATATCGCCCTCGGAAAGGCCTGCCTCCGCAGCGCCCGAGCCCTCGGCTACGGACAGTACCATGACGCCGCTGTCAACGGGGAGCTTGTAATATCTTATCAGCGCGGACGTCAGGTTGGAGCCTGTGATGCCCAGCTGAGGTGTGTGATTCGATACATAGCCCTGATTCATCAGGTCGTTGATGAGGGGCATTGCGTCGGTTATGGGGATAGCAAAGCCCAGACCCTCAACAGAGGAGCTTGCCAGCTTTGATGAGGTGATGCCCACTACCTGACCGTATTCGTTGATAAGGGGACCGCCCGAGTTGCCGGGATTTATGGCAGCATCGGTCTGGATAAGGGTCATGGAAGCGCTGCCGCCCGAGGTCAGCTCAACGGAAAGCTCACGGTTGAGTCCCGAGATGATGCCCTCGGAGGTGGAGAGACCCAGTCCCATAGGATAGCCGATCGCTACTGCCTTGCTGCCCATGGTGAGCTCGTCGGAATTGCCGAACTCCGCAGCGCAGAGGTTTTCAGCGTCTATCTTAAGTACCGCCAAGTCGGAATCGGCATCTGCGCCGATTATCTCCGCAGTATATTCGGTCTCGCTGTCATCGTTGGACAGGTATACCGTAACAGTATTGGCGTTTTTGGTAACGGTCTGATAGGTGCCGCCCGAGTAGCCGTTTCCGCCGCCGAAGAAGAAGTCGTAGGGATTAAAGTAATAGCCGTAGCCGTTACTGTTGTTGTCCCTTCCGCTGCCCTGAACGTACTCCTGGGTGTCGGTCTGGACAACGTGAGCGTTGGTGATGATATAGCCGTCACTGCTCATGATGATGCCCGTACCTGTGCCCGAGCCGTTATCGAACTCCGAGTGAACGCTTACTACCGAGGGTGATACCTTTTCGACTATCTGCTCGGTGGTGAGAGCTCCGCCTGCAGCGGACGAGGTGTTCAGCAAAGAGCTGACGGGTGTGCCGTTCGTTTTATTGTCGGAGGATGCAGGCGATGCGGAGGCTGCTTCTGTTTTTTCTGCGTCTGCGGAAACGGAAACGCTGTCATCGGACATTACCCTGCTCTGGAGATATGCTCCGCCGAAGCCCGATGCTCCGCCGAGAACTACAACTGCAAGCACCATTGCGATATTTTTCTTGATGCTGCTCTTTTTCTCCTTGGTCTCGGGAGCCTTTTCCTCGATATAGTTATAATTGTTTTCGTACATAAAGATCCTTCCTTTCTGTGATGCGGATAATTTATGTGATCCTGTTTTTGCTGTCTTTTTGTTTACAAGTATATAATAACCGCCCCGTGTGTATTTCTCGTGAAATGCTATTGAAAATGACATTAAAAAAGAGTGATTTTAGTGTCACGGCGGCAAGGACAGAACTTGTCATAAGATATCGGGGAAAAATAGTCCAAAAATGGCAAAATGCACCAAATTTGTCGCTTTTGCACAAATAGCCTGCTCGTTTTTATTTTGTTCATGTAAACTTTAGAAAATATGGGGGAAATCTCTATACAATTATGAAAAAATTATTGTATAATATAAGTAATAGATAATAGAACAAAACTATACAAAAATAGTACAAATCTGTAATAGAACAAAATTAAATATGTGTGCGAAGGCAATGGCGCCGTACACAGGAAAAGGAGTGTTGACCGTGCGTAAAAAGATATATATAAGTCTCGGAGGTTATATTTCCGACTGCAAAAAGACCGCTGTCTGCCACACGGTGAACAATACGTTTTCCATTGTGGAGCTCCCCTCCGAAAGGGTCGTGTTTACGGGCGAGCTTTCTCCTTTGATAAATGATCCCGATTCGGGGGATCAGGTTAAAATAGCCGATTTTTCTGCTTTTCAGGATGAGGGAAAATACTGCCTCAAATGCGGCTACCGACGCTCCGAAGCCTTTGTTATCGCTGATAAGCCCTATGCCCCTCTGAAGGATATGCTGCTTATGGGTATTCATCTCAACCGCTGCGGATATGACCTTTCACAGTCGGATATCCCCGCAGACTGCAGGGAGTTTATCCACGGAAGATGCCATACCGAATTTACTCCCATGTACTACGGCGGACATCAGCTGGAGGTTTCAGGCGGCTGGCACGAGGGCGGCAGCTATGGCAAATTTGTGAATATCACTGCCTCTGCCTGCGCTTCGATGATGTACAGCTATATTCTGTACCCCAAAAGCTTTGTATCTGACGGGGACGGACTTCCTCCTATCCTCGACGAGTGCCGCTGGGGACTGGAATGGCTGCTGAAAATGCAGGGCGCCGACGGCAGGGT
>JBJFHQ010000062.1:0-3993 GCA_051893755.1 Oscillospiraceae bacterium | reverse complement strand
CGGCAGGGAAGAGCGGGAAGAACAGACAATGCCCTATATCGAAACTATCCCGCCCCGTTCTGTTACAAGTCCCACGTTTACGGGCTCTACCGCCGAGTATTATACCGCCGAATCCACAAGAGCGCCCATGACAGGAGCAACAGGGCTATACGGCACGGAGGATATCTATGCCGATACTCCCGACAGAAACGGAGCGTATGAAGCTATCTCCGCCGATACTGCGGCAGACATCGGCTCTCCCGAAAGAGTTCAGCCCGATACGGCTATGGGAACAGAAGCGTTTATCACCGAAACTGCCGACACATACAGATAAAATACAAAAAGGAAATGAATTAGAATGCCAATCAACATACCAAACAATCTGCCTGCCTTTGACGAGCTTTCCAAGGAAAATATCTTCGTAATGACGGATTCCGCTGCGGAAAAACAGGATATCCGTCCGCTGAATATCGCCATACTTAACCTTATGCCGAAAAAAATTCAGACAGAGACACAGATACTTAGACTGCTCAGCAATACGCCGCTTCAGGTGAATATCGAGCTTATCCAGACTGCTTCACACGTGGCAAAGAACACCTCGCAGGAGCATCTGACAAAGTTTTATCAGACCTTCGATGATGTAAAGGAACAGTATTTCGACGGACTTATAATCACAGGCGCGCCTGTGGAACAGCTGCCCTTTGAAGAGGTGGACTACTGGGAGGAGCTCTGCACCATAATGGAATGGTCCAAATCTCACGTATTTTCGACGTTTCATATCTGCTGGGGAGCACAGGCGGGACTGTATTATCACTACGGCATACCCAAACATCAGCTGCCCGAGAAAATGTTCGGAGTATTTCCTCACAAGATCGAAGTGCCCAATCACCCGCTGGTGAGGGGGTTTGACGAGACCTTTTTCGTGCCCCAGTCAAGGCATACGGGTGTTGACCGTCTGGACGTGGAAAAGAATGAAGATCTGCGTATCCTCACATCGTCGCCCATTTCGGGAGTACATATCATCACCGATAAGTCAAACCGACAGTTCTTCATCACAGGTCACTCCGAGTACGACCGATTCACCCTTTCCGAGGAATATTTCCGAGACAAATCAAAGGGACTGAACATCGACGTGCCCTACAACTATTTCCCCTACAACGACCCCAGCCAGCCGCCTCATTTCAACTGGCGGTGTCATGCGAATCTGCTGTTTTCCAACTGGATAAACTACTGCGTTTATCAGGAAACGCCTTACGATATTACTTCTCTGGAAAGTATCAAATAAAATGTGCCGAGCCTTTTTGAGGTTCGGCAATTTTTTTGATATGCTTGTCACATTTCGTATAGGTGGTGCATTTATTAAGTGAACGTTAGTTAAGCCGGCTGAATCTGACGTACAAAAAGGTAAAGGGGCAATGAAATGATTCCCGATTTTGAGAGAGCCGTTGATACATACGGCGACATTATATATAAGACCGCCTTTGTCCGATGCGGAAGCGTTTCCGACGCCGAAGACGTCTTTCAGGAGACCTTTTTCAAGCTTTCTGTTCACAGGAAGGAATTTAAGGACGAGGAACATCTGAAAGCATGGCTCATACGAGTGGCGATAAACGAGTGCAAGATGATAAAGCGCTCGGCTGCGAACAGGCTCGGCAGTGAGCTTGATGAGAGCACTGCCGAGAACAGCGTGGATTTTTCCTATGGAAATCCCGTGGCAGACGCTGTGATGTCGCTGCCCGAAAAGTATCGGCTTGCGGTATTGTATTACTATTACTACGGCTTTTCCTGCGACGAAGCCGCAAAGCTGCTGAAAATAAGCGAGCCTGCGGTGAGGACCCGCCTTAAACGGGCAAGGGAAAAGCTTAAGGAAATTTTGCAGGAGGAATGGAACGATGAAAAGGATATCAGATAATTCCGCACTTATACAAGCCGCCTTTGAAGGCTTCACCCCCTCCGCCGAGCTTACGGAAAGGGTGAAGGCAAAGCGCTTCGGACGGAGAAAGAAACGTCCCATACTAAGGCGTGCGGTAGTTATTCCCGTGGCGGCGTGCCTTGCGGTGCTGTTCACCGTCACTGCGGCGGCGGAGCTGTTCGGCTTTGACGAGATACTCGGAAGATATATCAGAATTGACGACAGCGAGCTGGCACAGTCGCTGATAGGGACTGTGAGTGATGTTGAATATACCGTTTCCGATAATGAGTATCAGATTGAGATCATCGGAGTATCGGGAAGCAGTGAATCATTGTTTGCCGCAGTGAAAATTTCACGTAGGGACGGCGCTCCCGTAGTCGATCATTTTCTTAACGGCTCTGTGAAGGATTCGGATAATATCCGGTGGCTGAAATATATGACTGACATTCTGACTGATGACGGAAAAATGTGTGGTTATAACCGTCATTACGGGAACTCTTCAATAATTGATGAAAACGGTGATATTCTCTATGTTCTGGATCTGTATGGAGAAGATCTGGACGGAAAAATCATTTCCATTGATTTTGAAAGACTGGTGCTGTCACAAGAGGGCAGGGAGTTTGAGAAGGAGAATAACGTCTGCTATAGCTGCAATAGCAATATCTGGGGATACTACAGCTCCGATACAGGTGAGCTTGTCGATATTGACGACAGCGCT
The DNA here is from genome assembly GCA_051893755.1 of Oscillospiraceae bacterium. Classification (GTDB taxonomy): domain Bacteria; phylum Bacillota; class Clostridia; order Oscillospirales; family Ruminococcaceae; genus RGIG4694. Next base: position 1,384 of record JBJFHQ010000062.1, on the reverse strand, counting down.
ATAGTCTGTCTGCCGCTTAAGTGGACGCTTAGTTTTAAGTATAATGTTTCGGATAATGCACCCGAAGTAAGATATGCTGATATAAGCAAACAGGATAACAGCGACTGTGTTATTACAGAGCTGAAAGCAAGCGCTTCGGGAGTAAGAATAAGCTTTACGAGCAAACATGATATTCTACGTAGTGAATATGGAAAAGAAGCACATATAATAATGTGCGATAATACGCATATTCCTTTGTCCGAGACATGCAGCGGCAGTTCTTTCGACGGCGAACACTGGTATAACAATGTGAACTTTGAATACTCCGAGGAAGTGAACACCAAAATAAATCAATTTATCGACATTACACAGGCCAAGGCAGTGTACTTTGACGGCGTGACCTACGAATTAGAGTAAAAAATAACGGATAAGACGGCAGAAACGCTTTGTCTTATCCGTGTTTTATTATCAGTCCTTGCCCTTGAAGGCTACCGCAACGGTTTTCGGTCCGCAGTTTGCGGCGATAACTCCGCCGATGTCAAACCGCATCTCGGGGGGATAGCCTAAGCGCTTTGTCAGCTCCTTGGTTATCTCGTCGGTGTAGACGGGGTCATAGCCCTCCATGACCACATAGGGCGAATCGGGGATTATCCTATCGCAGACCATATCCGCCAGCTTCGGAACCACCGCCTTGTCTCCGCGGACCTTTGCTTCCACGGTGGATACGCCCTGCTTTATGCAGATTATCGGCCGCAGTCCCAATACCTCGCCCACAAAGCCTGCCGCAGAGCTTACTCGTCCCGACTTCTTGACAAACTCCAGCGAGAATGTGCCGAAATGTACCTCTGCCTTTGAGTACCATTCCGTTAAATAGCCCTCTATCTCGTCGGCAGAAGCTCCGTTTTCTGCCTTTATCGCCGCCTGTATCAGCGGATAGCCGATAGTGCCCGTGTAGTTGCCCGAATCCAGTATGCGTATGCTCATGGACTCCTTTGCCTGCGGGTTTTCCTCGTAAAACTGCTCTCTTGCCAGCTTTGCCGAATTGATAGTATTGGAGCCCTTGGAAGCGATGGCGGTGTATATCACATCTGAATAGCCCTCCTGCCAATACTGCTCGTAGCACTCCTTATACATCATCGGAGTAAGCTGGGAATGCTTTGGAAGATCTGGGGAATCCATTATCAGGTCATAATATTCCTTGATATTCATGTCCCTGTCATAGAAGCTTTTATCTCCCACGGTTATTGGGAAGCACAGCACCTTGATGTCATATTTCTTTTCGTCCTCCTTTGAAATGTCACAGGCGGAATCCGCCATGAATTTGATCTTTGACATATTGTTATCCTCCTTAGATTTTATCACCATACATATTTTGTAAGCCTGCCCTCGGTAGATAGTTCGGGAT
>JBJFHQ010000061.1:0-4006 GCA_051893755.1 Oscillospiraceae bacterium | reverse complement strand
CATAGCTTACATCGTAGCCCTTCTGATTGAGCCAGAATCCGTCTGCAAATTTCATTGGGATCTCCTCCTTAATGCTTTTTGTAATCGTTTACAGATATAAAAATTTATAAACCGAAAGAAAAATCGGTGAAAACAACGTAACAGCGAGATAAAATCAATCACCAAAAATATTCTTTCGTGTCATTGATTTTATTGTACAACATTTACAGCAAAATTTCAAGGGGTTTAATAAATTTTACATTTTATACACATTTGACATGCTATATATATCATTTGGGAGAAAACGTTCATCATTCTGTCTGTTCATCTTCCTCAATAAGCTCATGCTGTCTGCAGGTGCCGTTTTCGACCTGTGCCAGTCCCCTGTCTATCATAGCAAGATAATCGGCATTGCGTGCCGCTTTCATCAGCTGATTATACTGTTCAAGACTGATAATAACAACATTCTTCTCATTTTTACGTGTCACGATAACAGTTTCATATTCATCTGTCGCCTTGTCGCAATAATTGTCAAGATTTTTACTGATCGTCGAATAATTAACAGCCAGCATAAGATCAGCTCCTTTCAATACTATTATATCACCCCGGATCAAAAAAGTCAATTACATTATTCCCCGCAAATGTGAAACCTCACCTGAACTCAATGCAAAAAATATTGACAATTTCCCCTAAAATATGATACAATATAGAAAAACACATCGGAGGGGTCAATTTGAGCAATGCCGCACTCAATAATATCATTGTCCGCAACGAAAAGGACGCAAATATCATGACCGCCAGGGTCATGGCGATAACCTTTTCTATATTCACAGTCATATTTATACTGAATCTGCTGAATATCTTTATTATCGATCAGAAAGTAATGACGACAGCATATTTAATCAGTGCTGTACTGCTGCTTTCTCCGACGCTCATCAATAGATTTTACGATCACGGAGCAAAGCAGCTCAAATACCTGTACGTTGTGCTTGCAGAATTATTCCTGTTCGTCATAACGACCACGCTTACATATCATGTGGTGCTGATATATGCTTTTCCCATTGCGATAGCAGGACTGTATTTTTCCCAAAAGCTGACAAAATTTGCGACCGTGATCACGATCATTATTACAGTAAGCGGACAACTGTGCGGATATTTCCTGAACTGGCGCCCCGACTATAATTTCACCACTATTTACGGACTTGTTTTTTTCAGCATAATTCCGCGGATGCTCACACTGATATGCTTTGCGGCGCTGCTGGGCGTGCTTACAAAGAGGACCTCCAAGCTCCTTGAAGAGGATGCCGATAATTATGACAAGCTCGTCATGTATAACCGCGAGATGATATACGACTTTGCCACCCTCGTGGAAAACAGGGACGAGAGCACAGGCGGTCATATCAAAAGGACAAGCATCTATGTGCGGCTGCTTGCGGAAGAGCTCAAAGAGGAAAAGCTTTACGAGAATATTATCACCGACGATTTCATAAACAATATCTCAATGGTGGCGCCTCTCCATGATATCGGGAAGATATCCATTCCCGACAGCATACTCCGCAAGCCGGGCAGGCTCACCGATGAGGAATTTGAGATAATGAAATCCCATTCAGCCAAGGGCGGAAAGATAATCAGAGAGACCTTCGCTCATTTAGAGGACGAGACCCACAAGGAAATGGCATATAACGTAGCAAGATATCACCATGAAAAATGGAACGGCAGGGGCTATCCCGAGGGGCTTTCGGGGGAGGATATCCCGCTCCCTGCGAGGATAATGGCGATAGCCGATGTGTTCGATGCCGTTTCGGAAAAGCGGTGCTACCGCGAGGCAATGCCTCTTGAAAAATGCTTCGATATCATTGAAGAAGGACGCGGCAGGGACTTCGACCCTGTGCTGACAGACGCTTTCCTGAATATCCGTGACGAGATAGTACAGGTCCATAAAAACAGCATGTCGGAATATACGGCTGCTATGATAGAAGCACATGAAGAGAAAAAAGGTGTAAAGCCTTGAAAATCTGACTTTACACCTTATAATGGTATCAATCCTCATACTCAAAATCATCAGTGTTGATACCCATTTGATGAAGCTTGTTTCGTTGAGTTTTCAATTGATATTCAAGTTCCGGATTGACTTCCTTTTGATACTTTTTGATACGTATCAAATTGATATAAATATCAATTTCAACTTGCTTCATTTCTTCAAAACTCATATCATTATTCACCACCTTTGTACCTCCTTTATTCTATAATTGTTACCTATATTATAGCGGAGCTGATCGGATTTGTCAAGGTGTAAAATCTTTTTTCAATGCGATTTTCAAATCAGAAAAACGAATTTTCGAGCGTCGGAAACGATGGCTTCGCCTTTGATCAGCGCTTCCTTAAGTCTGGTTTGTTGTCCTTGTATCAAAATAGCAGATAATTGACTGATCACCCTATTGCCAAATCAGACAATAAGTGCTATAATAAAGCTAATATAACTATACTATTGCTCCCCCAATTAACTGATGAAGATTTATGCGCAGAACCGCTGACGAAAGCCTAGGAAGAAAACCGCAGGAATATGCGGATATTTCAAGGTTTTCTGACGACGGATTTCGTCAGCGGGGCAAGCAGAAAATTCAATAGTTAATTGGGGGAGCAATATAAATAAAGGCGGTAATAATATGCACTTAGAAGAAAAAACCACGGGCAGCAAGCCCGTATTCAGCGGAAAGGTCGTTGACCTGCGAGTAGATACCGTAGAGCTGGAGGACGGCACCACTGCCATAAGAGAGGTCATATCCCACCCCGGCGGAGCCTGCGTTGTTCCGCTGGACGACAACGGCGATATCATCATGGTAAGACAGTACCGCTATCCGTTTGCCACACAGCTTATCGAGGTCCCCGCAGGCAAGCTCAACTACGGCGAGGACCCATATGAGACCGCTCTCCGTGAGCTGAAGGAGGAAACGGGCGCAGTCTGCGACAAGGTCACCGATCTGGGCGTGTGCTACCCTACCGTAGCTTACGATACCGAGAAAATTCACATGTATCTCTGCGAGGGGCTCCATTTCGAGAACCGCAGCCTCGATGAGGACGAGTTTTTAGACGTTGTCCGCATGCCCTTTGAAAAAGCTGTGGAAATGGTGATGAACAACGAGCTCCCCGACGCAAAAACTCAGATAGCCATTCTCAAATCCATGGTCATACTCAACGGCAGAAGCAAATAACAGCGGCAAGCTCCCCCATAAAAAATATTTTTCACAAAACCCTTGACAAAACAGAAATTGTATGATATAATAAATAAGTCGTTAACCGATATGGCTTTAACGGCTTATACGGAGAGGTGTCCGAGTGGTTTAAGGAGCCGGTCTTGAAAACCGGTGATCCCGCAAGGGACCGTGGGTTCGAATCCCACCCTCTCCGCCATATAAAATCAATATTTTTATACGGCTGCCATTTACGGAGATGTACTCAAGTGGTGACGAGGCGCCCCTGCTAAGGGCGTAGGTCGGGTAACCGGCGCGAGAGTTCGAGTCTCTCCATCTCCGCCAGATAAACTGCAAACACTTTTTCGTTTGCAGTTTATTTTTTTACATACAAAGGAACGATAACATGACCGAAGAAAAATACCGAAAAATATCCGCATGGTTCGGCGAAAAACCCGCCGGACTCACCGTGCTGAAAATACTTAACAAGCTCACCGTTTACACAGGCTACGGCGCATATGCCCTGCTGCTCATACTCCTTGCGGTCAATATGGATATCCGCATCATACGATGTATCGCAGTGCCCGCAGTCACGTTTGTGCTGGCGACCGCTGTCCGCAGCGGGATAAACGCTCCCCGTCCCTACGAGAAGCTCGATATCACGCCGCTTATCCCCAAATCCACCAAGGGGAAATCCTTCCCAAGCAGACATACGGTCTGCATTGCCATAATCGCCGCGGCGTGGCTCTATGTGAATATCCCCGTGGGACTGGCTCTCTGCGCAGTTACGCTGATAACAGCGGTGATACGTCCGATAATGGGAGTCCATTTTCCCC
>JBJFHQ010000060.1:0-4021 GCA_051893755.1 Oscillospiraceae bacterium | reverse complement strand
CCAGGGAGTGTTCACGCCGTTGATCCAGAGCTCGCTGCCGCCCACCATGAAGGTGCTGCCATCGACAGTGACTTTGGCGCTGCCGTCGGAGGTGAATGCGGGAGCTGCTCCCTCGGAAGAAGTCTCCTCTTCTGCGGCAGCCTCTGTATTTGCAGCAGTCTCCGCCGTCGTTTCGGCAGTCTCGTCCGATTTGCCGCATGCGGTAAATGACATCATCACAGCCGCCGCAAGAAGGGCGGTCATTCTGTTTATAGTTTTCATATTAACTTCCTTTCAAACGTAAATATTATATATATTATATAATTTTGTCCGGGAAAAGTCAATAGCTTTATCCGGGGAATATTTATCGCCCCCGATTCATAGATATATTACAGAAAATACAAGCCGTGCACGGCAGAACGGAGAATCGAAATGAGTTTGAAGATCAATACCGAGCAGCTCTGCTCACGGGAGATAATCTGTAAAACAGCCAGGGAACAGCCTGTGGAGCTTGATTACATACTTCCCGACTACTACCCCGAGATATTCAGAATGATACGATGCAGTGCCACTCCGACGGTGACCTCCTGCTCGGTCAACGGCGACAGGCTCACCTACGAGCTTTGCGTGGAGCTTAAGGTGATATACTGCGGTGCGGGGAATAATATCCGCACAGTGGAGCGCCGCATGAACTATTCGGGCAGCGCTGACCTGGAGGATAACGGCATGCTCCCCGCCGCAAGGGTAGTGCCCACGGTGGAGTACATAAACTGCCGAGCCGTTACGGGCAGGAGAATAGATATCCACGGTGCGGTGAGCGTGTCAATAACAGTCACAGCCGAGAAGCTGCGGTCGGTGATATCCGATGTGTTCGGCTGCGGAGTGCTCCTGAAAAAGCAGCAGATAACCTGTCCGTCCCCCGAGATATATTCGGAGAAGCGGGTGACCGTCTCCGAGAGGATAGATATAGGCTCGGAAAAGCCCCCCATTTCGGATATACTGCGGAGCAGTGCGATAGTATTATCCTCGGAGAACAAGGCTATCGCCAATAAGCTGGCGGTCAAGGGCGATATCAAGGTGAACATGCTCTACACCTGCCGAGGCGATTCCGAGGAGCCTGCACAGCCCGAAGCTATGCAGTTCACGGTGCCCTATTCGCAGATAATGGACATGGACGGACTGGACGACCGCTATGATGTGCGTTCCTCGGTGACGGTGTCGGGCTGTGAGCTGCGCCCCGAATCGGAGGACGGCAGCGGAGATGCCCGCTCTGTTGAGTGCGAGGTCATACTGCTCATCACCTGCACGGCGGAGCGCTACTCGGAGATATCCGCCGCCGCAGACGAGTTTTCCACTGCCTGCGCCACTGCTCACAAGACCGAGAACATCAAGATACCCTGCCGTCCCCGCAAAATAGAGCAGACCCGCACAGTCAAGGGCACTGCCGAACAGCACGACGGCACTATTGACCGAGTATATGACGCATGGTGCGAGGTGACCGCCTGCGATACTGTCCGAGAAGAGGACGGCAGTCTTACCGCAGCAGGCAAGGCGCTTTTGTGCTGCATGCTGTCGGGGAGCGGCGGCGAGCCTGTCATAAGCACGGCGGACGTTCCCTTCCGCTTTGAGAATATCGGCGGGGAGAGCTGTTCTCCCGATGCAGTGACGGATATCGAAGCAGTGCCGCTGTCGGTGTCCTACAGTCTCACCTCGGACAATACTGCCGAGATAAAGGCAGAGCTGCGCTTTTCGGGCGAGATCCGCGATCATTTCCGCTTTGACGGCATAACCGAGATAACCGCCGACGAGGACACTCCGCTGACTTCCGATTCGGACGTATCGGTGAAGCTGTACTTTGCCAAAAAGGGCGAGGACCTGTGGGAAACAGCCAAGCGCTGCCGCACCTCACCTGCGGAGATAATGGAGGAAAACGGGCTGGATTCCGAGATAATGTCCGAGGACGGAATGATCGTAATTCCGATAGTTCGTTAGTGAATAGTGAATAGTGAATAGATAATAGTGAATAGTTGGAAGCTGATAGTTGACAGTGAATAGCCGATAGTGAATAGCTGATAGTGAATAGCTGATAGTGAATAGCTGACAGTGAATAGCTGATTCTGTCAGCTCCCATATAAAAGGAGTTTAACATACTATGGTAAAGACCGATATTTACTGCGATATCGCAGAGCGTACCGACGGGGATATATACATAGGCGTGGTGGGACCCGTGCGGACGGGAAAATCCACCTTCATCAAGCGGTTCATGGAGGAGCTCGTTATCCCCAACATCGAGAGCGACTATCGCCGCGGCAGGGCAGTCGATGAGCTGCCCCAGTCGGCGGGGGGACGCACTATCATGACCACCGAGCCGAAGTTTATCCCCGAAGAGGCGGCGGAAATATCCGTGGGCGGCAAGGCAAAGCTGTCCGTGCGGCTCATCGACTGTGTGGGATATATCGTGCCGGGAGCGGTTGGATATATCGAGAACGAAGCGCCCCGAATGGTGATGACCCCTTGGTTCGACGAGGAGATACCCTTTAACATGGCTGCGGAAATTGGCACCCAGAAGGTCATCAACGAGCACAGCACCATTGGTCTTGTAGTCACCACCGACGGCAGTATCACGGGCATTCCCCGTGAAGAGTACGCCGATGCGGAGCAGCGTGTCATAAATGAGCTGCGTGGGATAAACAAGCCCTTTGTTGTGCTGATGAACAGTGCCTCTCCGAAGAGCGGGGACGTTATCGAGCTGTGCGGCGAGCTCACCGGGAAATATGGTGCGCCCGTGATGCCCATAAGCTGCCTTGACATGACGGTGGACGATATCAATGAGATACTGCGTCAGGTGCTGTTCTCGTTTCCTGTGCGGGAGATAAATATTTCCATGCCGGGCTGGATAAACGGACTGGAGCGCAGCAACTGGCTTCGTTCGGAGATATACGGCGCTGTGAAGAAGTCTGCGCAGGGAGTGCATACCGTGCGTGATGCGGAAAATGTGGCGAAGTCCCTGAGCGAGTGCGGGGATATCACCTATGCGGACGTGCGGGGGATAGACCTCGGCAAGGGCAGCGCAGATATCGCTGTTACGGTGAAGAGCGAGCTTTTCTATCGTATACTGGGAGAAGCTGCTGGGATAGAGATAAAGTCGGAGGGAGATCTGCTTCCGCTGCTGACGGAGCTCATGGCGATAAAGGAGAAGTACGGCAGACTGGAGAATGCCCTCAAAGAGGTGGAGGCTACGGGCTATGGCATAGTGATGCCGTCCATTGATGAGCTCACGCTGGAGGAGCCCGAAATAGTGCGGCAGGGCGGCAAGTACGGAGTGCGTCTGCGTGCGTCTGCGCCGTCGATACATCTGATGAAGGCGGACATCATCACGGAGGTAAATCCGATAGTAGGCTCGGAGAAGCAGTCCGAGGAGCTTGTGAACTACATGTTAAAGGAGTTCGAGGAAAGCCCGTCGAAGATATGGGAGAGCAATATTTTCGGAAAATCGCTGCATGAGCTTGTGAACGAGGGACTGCACAACAAGCTCTACCGCATGCCCGTAGATGCGCGCATGAAGCTTCAGGAGACCTTAGAGCGGATAATCAACGAAGGCTGCGGAGGCTTAATCTGCTTTATTCTTTAGTGAATAATGAATAGTGAATAGTGAATAGTGAATAGTTTTTAGTTAACAGTTAATAGTTGACAGTTAACAGTTTTGAGTTGACAGTCAAGAGTGAACAGTTAACAGTGAATATTCATGAACGCAGTGGACGAACAGCAAACAAAATCCCCAAACAGCACTAACTGCGGAAACAATCAAGCGACCAACAGGCGGCTGACGGTGCCGCCGCCCAAACTTATCCCCACGGAACACGACATAACCGATGTCATAAGAGCAGGGCAAAAGAGTGGGGGCGAGGGAAGGGTGAGCGCGAGAGGGAAACCGTAGGGGGAGAGAAAAGCGGCGCTACACTCAAACTAACCCATTCGATGCAGCCACGTATAAGCCGCTTGTCTCTTCCCCGGAGGTGTCCCTCTCGCACTGCGTAGGAAA
>JBJFHQ010000059.1:0-4037 GCA_051893755.1 Oscillospiraceae bacterium | reverse complement strand
GTAAATATATATTATTCTTGCATAACGATTATTTTTTCAATTATGGCATTTGTTAACCACGATGATAAATTAAGCTTATTAACAATTTATATGACAATATCATTGTTAGTTTCTATCGTTTATTTGACTTCAAAAAATTACACACATCTTGCAAGAAAATTCCGTGATAATTATACAGATTTACAACAACTTGAATTTAAGGTTTCTCATCTTACGCTTTCAGATGAAGAAGAGTTGAAGAGTATCGAAACTTCATACTGCAAATTTTTAAAAGAATCTGAAAATCATATTACTTTCGATTATTATTGTACACTATATAGAAGCAATGACGAGTATAAAGCTAAGAAAAATTGGAAATCAGTTTCACGTTCATTTTATTGGGGGGTTATTTGGAGATTTATTGTAAAACTATTTTTTGTAGTACTGCCTATCATTTTATTTCTTTTTAGGAGTTTTATGTAAAATGCAAGCGTATAAATCATGGAATAAGCGGTTCACTAAAAAACACATAAAAGAGCATTATTTCGATAAAATCAGTAAGCACCCTTCTGTTGGGTTAGATAAGATCACTCCTTCAAAGTTTTCTGATGAACTCGAAAGTAATATAGATATTATTCTGAGAAAAGTCAATAACGGGACATATAGATTTACCAGATATAAACAGTTGCTGATATCAAAAGGAGCAGACAAACCTCCTCGTTGTATTAGCGTTCCAACAATAAGAGATAAATTGACCTTATCAGTTGTAAATGAAATTCTGATGGACGTTTACAATGAAAAGTGTACTACGCAAATGCCTCAAGTAATTATAAATGAAATAATGAATGAAAAAAGCCACTTTACTCATTTTGTAAAAATTGATATTAAATCTTTCTTTGCATCTATAGATCAAAGGTTATTAATAGCAACTTTACATAAGAACATTCACAAAAAGCAGCTTCTTGAGTTAATCGAATCTGCAATTCAAACACCTGCTATCTCCCTTCCAGTTCAATCCAAAATGCCTTTTATGAAAAAAACAAAAGGCATACCTGAAGGTCTTTCTATTTCAAATTCCATAGCAAACATTTTTTTAAGTGATTTAGATGAAAAATATTCATCAGTTCCATATATAAAATATTGGAGATATGTAGATGATATTCTTATTCTTGTTAATAAGGCAGATTTCGAAAAAGTGAAAACCGGCATATCTGAAGACATTTCAGAATTAAAGCTTTCTATTAATGAGAAAAAGGATGAAGGTGAAATAAATAAAGGATTTACCTATTTGGGTTATTCATTTGATGCCAACAAGGTATCGGTTAGAGAAAGCAGTATTTATAAAATAGAAGAATCATTAGAATCATTACTTCGAAACAATAAATCAGGTAATTTAAGCTACTTACAATGGAAAATCAATCTAAAAATTACAGGATTTATTATCAATAAACACAAATATGGTTGGTTATTTTTCTTTTCTCAAATAACAGATATTAGCTTGTTATATCATTTAGATGAACTGATTAGCAAGTATATGAACAGATATGGATTAGCAGGAAAATTTGCTGTCAAAAGGTTTGTGAGAGCATACCATGAAATGCGAAATGCACTACATACGACCCACTATATTCCCAATATTGATCTATTTTCAATAGAAGATAAAAAGAATATTTTAAACGATATATATGGCGTAAAAATAAATAAATTAAACGATTTTCAAATCAACAATTACTTCAACAGAATAATGGCAAAAGAAATTCAGGACATTGAAAAAGATGTTCAGGCCATTTCATAGCAATAGCCATACTTTCATATTATCAGAAAGTATGGCTATTGTTAATAATGATTTGAAAAGAGAGGTATTAAGCAAACAGTTCCCCGGCAGTATCCTTATAATACTCCGCCTGAGCCGTCCAAAGTGACTTGTACACCCCACCTTTGTCAAGCAGTTCATCGTGTGAACCCCGCTCGGCTATCCTGCCATTATCCATCACGGTTATCTCATCGCAGAAGCGGCAGGAGGATAAGCGGTGAGAAATGTAGATAGCCGTCCTTGTGCCCACGATACCGTTGAATTTGGTGTAGATGTCATGCTCGGAGATAGGGTCAAGCGCCGCTGTGGGCTCGTCGAGGACAATAAACGGTGAACCTTTGTATATCGCCCTTGCAAGACAGATTTTCTGAGCTTCTCCACCCGAAATTTCAACGCCGTTTTCATCAAAATCCTTGTACAGACAGGTTTCAATTCCATTCTCCATAGTGTTGAGCCGTTCGCCAAGCCCTGCTCGGATAACACAGTCGGTCACACGCTCGCTGTCATATTCCGTATCGGCAGCAACATTCTCCGCAAGGCTGAACGAGAACAGCTTGCTATCCTGAAACACCACCGAGAACAGCGCCATATATTCCTCGTACTTGTACTTTTTTATGTCGATGCCGTTGAGGGTTATTTCTCCCTCGGTGGGATCGTACAGCCGACAAAGCAGCTTAACCAGCGTGGATTTTCCGCAGCCGTTCTTCCCCACAAGAGCCATTTTCTCGCCGATACGCCATTTCAGATTTATGTCCTTAAGCACATATTCCTCGCTGTCGGGATATTTGAAATAAACGTGCCTGAATTCAAATTCGTACTCGTTGTCGTCACGCTTTTCTGTGGGGATCGTGCCCTTGTATTTTTCGTCGGGGATGTCGAGGAAGTCGAAAAGCTGCTTCCACATCTGAGATTTTGTAAGCAGGCTTCCGAAATTGTCCGACAAGCTCTCAAATGCATATTGTATCCTTACAAAGCACATTACAAATACGATAACATCACCTGCCGTCATTGCTCCGTTTGATGCACGAAAAACTGCAAATCCATACAAAGCGAGCTTCGACAGCAGATCAAAGAAATTCATTATAAAATTATTCTTTGTGACCTTCAAAAGGGTTTTGCAGATCATGTTGTATACCGTTTTGTGAGCTGTGATAAATTTTTCTTCAATAAGCTTTTGTTCGCCGTAAAGCCTGATTCTCTTGCCGTTTCGATAATTATATAAGGTATGATTTCTGAAAAAGCTTCGTTCTCTCTCCGCCTGCAGGGTCTGGGGATCTGTGTACATTTTGTCCATATATTTTTCTGCTCTCGGGATAAGCACCATTGCCTGGAACACCTCAAGCGCTCCACAGAGAACAAGCAGCGATATTGCTCCCCAGCCCGACATCATAAAGCTATGAATATCCGTCACCTGAGCCGATCTCACGAACAGCACGGGAGCTGCCAGCGCAAATCCCAGACCTATCTGAACAATGCTTGACATGATCTGCGACAGGTGTTTCGTCAGTGCAGGAATACCCGTATTACTGTTGTAAAGATAGTTTATTGCGTTGTCAAGCTTATTTTGGGTGGCAATGTCCTCAACCTTGGAATAGTCCATATTAAGCACTTTTTCCCAGATAAAACGCTCAACATTTCTATAATATAAAGTGCTGTGTTCCTTTTGGCGGCGATCGTTTATTACATGAATGATCACGGAAATCAGCTCTATTCCGCATACAACAGCCGCTGCTGTCAGCAGATAGTCAACAGGCTTTCCGCCCGTTACTCCGTCAATTATCAGCGATGCAAGAAAGACGCCCGAAAAAGTGGTTATGATGTCGGGAAGCTCACAGATGAAATTCCTGCGGATATGCCCCTTGTCGGCAGCTTCAATAAGCTTTGCCGTTCGTTTTATTATCCCAAGCTTTTCTTTAAAAGTCATTTTACTCATTTACGGCGGCCCCCTTTTCATTGTAATAGCTGCTCTGAAGCTTAAACAGCTCTGCATATTTTCCGTCCCGTTCCATAAGCTCGGCATGAGTTCCGCACTCGATAATACCGCCGTTTTCTATCATAATGATCCTGTCGCAGAAACGTGTGGAAGCCAGTCTGTGCGATATGAACAGACTTGACCTCGCCTTTGAAAATTCAAGATAATTCATGTACATCTGCTGCTCGGCGACAGCGTCAAGTGCTGCCGTTGGCTCGTCCAGAAGCAATCTGGGAGCGTTTTTATAAAGCGCCTTTGCAAGAGCAAGCTTCT
>JBJFHQ010000058.1:0-18375 GCA_051893755.1 Oscillospiraceae bacterium | reverse complement strand
TGAAAGGTCCTGCCTTTCAGGTTTTTTACACTTTTATTGAGGATCAGTATCAGGTCACGGCTCCTTCCAGAACTCGCCCTTATAGATATTCTCGTTACCCAGCGGCTTTGCCGTAATGCGGAACATCACACAGCCGTCGGGACAGACTATGGTCTTGCTGTACTTGTCATCACCGCCGATGTTTCGCAGGTCGCCGCCGCTTCTGACCGACTCCATTATCGGGTAAAGCATCATCATAGTCTTGCTGCATATGCCATAGCCCTGCTCATTCACGGGACAGCCGTAGGTGCAGCGGTACTTATCGCCGATCTCCTCACCGTTGCGGCAGTAATGTTCGGTATGGTCTCCGCGGAGATAGCCCGTCACCTCGATCTCAAATTCGTATTCTTCGTTGTACCATTTTTTCATTGAATTACCTCCATATTTTGTATTTTATGTGATAAGCAATCGGACAGCATAGATAATCAGCAAATGCAGCGGATAAAAGACATAGAAAAACCATTTAGAAAATACAGGGTGCCTGCCCTTCCTGCCGTTATAACATTTCGTCACCAGAAAATATCCCGTCAGCAGAAAAAACATTCCCAACAGAAATCCGGGTGAAATGAGTATATACATCGACATGCCATTGGAAATAAACTCCACGCAGAAAATGCACACCGTGAACCATATCAGCCGTATTTTGGGCTTTTCGCGGAATATGTGCAGTCCGAGAATGATTGGTATGCCGAATATCGTCCACTCGCTGCACAGTAAAACAGTCGCCGCGTCAACAAGAATGACCGCACCTATCCGCAGCGGCAGCTCCAATTTGCTTTCCCATATACAAAGTGCTGAAAATCCAAGAAACAGCGTAAAAATTATATTCCAGTTCAGAACAGCGTCAACGGTAAGAAGAGTGCCAAAGTTCACAAGACTGAACGATATCTGCGTTATAACAGCAAATATCAGCAGCCGCAGCGCATATTTTTTTCGTGAATGAGTATATCTGAAGCCTTCTGCCAGAAGATAGAAAAATATAGGCGGAGCGATAAGTGATAACTGAACGAGTATTGTCAGCCACAAGGGCTTATCGGTCATTGCCCCCGCTTCCTCCATATACCCGATAAAATGCCCCACAGCCATTGGAATAACGGCAAGATATTTTATTGTGTCGCGGTCAATGCTTATTTTTTTGTCCATATTTTCACCACATGTGTTCCGATTTGTCTTATCCATATCATACCATACCCTGCCAAAAAAGTCAACAAAAAATCCGCCCCGAAAGCTCGGAGCGGATAACTGACTGATATTCAGAAATTATTCAGCAGCCTCTTCGGAAGCGCCTTCTTCGAGGACAGCACGGATAGAAAGGCTGATCCTCTTCTTCTCGGTGTCGATCTCGGTGATCTTAGCCTTTACAGTGTCGCCAACGGAGAGAACGTCCTTAACGTTTGCAACTCTCTTGTCGGAGATCTGAGAAATGTGGATAAGTCCGTCAATACCGGGAATGATCTGTGCAAATGCGCCGAAGGGAGTGATAGAAACTACCTTGACGTCTGCAACATCGCCTACAGAGAACTCGTTTGTGAACTTAACGAAGGGATCGTCCTCAGCCTTCTTGTAGCCGAGAGAAATTCTGTTAGCCTCTTCGTCCAGATCCTTAACGTATACCTCAAGAACATCGCCAACAGAAACTACCTCTGCGGGATTCTTGATCCTGTTCCAGGAAAGCTCGGAAATGTGAACCATTCCGTCGATTCCGCCAAGGTCTACGAATGCGCCGTAGCTTGTGAGAGACTTGACCTCGCCCTTGAATACGTCGCCGACCTTAACGTTCTCCCAGAACTTCTTCTTAGCCTCTTCCTTCTCAGCGGAAAGAACAGCCTTGATAGAGCCGACAGCCTTTTCCTTGACCTCGTTTACCTCGATGATCTTGAACTTAACTTCCTTCTTCTTAAGGTCGTCAAGCTTTTCATCTCTGCGGGCAGTAGCCTGAGATGCGGGAATGAAGATCTTGATGCCGTTGATGCCGTTGACAACAGCAAGCACGCCGCCCTTTACAACATCGGTAACAACGCCCTCAAGAACAGTGTTCTCCTCCTTAGCCTTAACGATCTTGTCAAAGCCTGCCTTAGCGTCTACCTTCTTCTTGGAGAGAGTAACGTAACCCTCTGCGTCGTTTACCTTGAGGACAATAAATTCAACCTCGTCTCCGACATTAACAACATCGGAAACCTTCTGAGAAGGATCGTCTGTAAGCTCGTCCAAAGAAACATAACCTGTCTGTTTTGCGCCTATATCAACAATTGCTTCTGTATTATTAACAGCAGTAATATAGCCTTTCACCCTATCCCCGTTATGTAATCTTTTAAGCGAAGCGTCTATAGCCTCCTCAAAGTTAAAGTCCTCATCCATGTTCTGTAATTTTTCGCTCATCTGGTTATAAACCTCCTTGATTATATGTGCCGGAGTCGATGCGCCGGCGGTAATACCCACGCGGATATTACATATATCTGAAAAGCCTTTCAGCATTTCGATAGCATTTATTTCCGAAGAATTTTCAAGCAGATATGTCCTCGGGCATATATTTTTGCAGATATCGTAAAGTTTTTTTGTGTTGGAGCTGTGTTTTCCGCCCACAACCAGCATTATATCGGACTCTGCGGCAAGTGCGGCAGCCTCCTGCTGCTTATCGGAGGTAGCGCTGCAGATCGTATCGAAAACCTCGCATCTGCTGTACTGTGCGGCGATATCCCTGCACAGCTTCCACCTATTTTTATTATAAGTGGTCTGGACAACGATTGCAATAGTTTTCGGCGAATTTTCATAATTTTTCAGAAGATAATCACTTAACTGCATTTCGTCCTCCAGTATAACAGGAGTATTTTTGCAGCTGCCCGCGATGCCGATTATCTCGGAATGGTCCTTGTTACCGATAATGATGACCGTGCACCCCTCGGAGGACTTTCTGCGGACGATATCGTGAATACGTCTGACAAAGGGACATGTGCCGTCGGAATAGGATATCCCCCGTTCTTCAAGCTCTGCGTAAACATGGTCCCCCACGCCGTGAGAACGGATGACCACCGTTTCACCCTGCTCCGCTTCAGACGGAGAATCAATTATCCTGACTCCCTTGTTTTCCAGCTCACGGGTAACGTCGGGATTATGGATAATTTCGCCAAGTGTAACGGTCCTTCCCTTTTCAAGGCAGGTATAAACAAGCTTTACCGCACGGTCAACACCGAAGCAGAAGCCTGCTGTTTCCGCGATCTTAATTATCAGAGCCGCTCACCCCCGCAGCGGGTTTGTCGGAAGCGCTTTTCCTCGGGTGAGGCTGACCCTCCACAAGAGTAGTGATCTCGTCCATGATGCGCCGCTTAACGAGCTTAAGCTCCTTAGGCGAGCCGTCTGTGACGTTCAGCTCCTCATATTTTATGACCTTGCCTATCTTCACGGTAAGCTTGCAGCGGAACTTCAGCTTAGGTCCCTCGAAGCATATCCCCACAGGAAGGATATCGGCTCCTGCCTTTGCGGCTATCATAGCCACGCCTGTTTTTCCGCTCCCCACTTTGTTTTCCTTTGAGCGCGTGCCCTCGGGGAAGATAACAAGGTTGTTTCCCGCTTCCAGAAGCTTAACGCTGTCCTCGATAACGGACAGATCGCCCGTTCCTCTTTTCACGGGGAATGCGCCCAGCATACGGATAAATGCGGCGAAGAGCTTATTTTTGAAAAGCTCCTCCTTCGCCATATACTTGACGGGGCGCTTCATATACATGGTCAGCAGTACAGGATCGGCATAGCTGCGGTGATTCGAGGCGATTATGACGCCTTCCTTTTCGGGAAGATTTTCAAGTCCCTCAAAGTGCATGTTGTACGCAAGATGATAAACAGCCCTCGTACACACCCTCACGAACGCATTCATTGCCACACCTCCAAAAACTATACTGACTCAGCATAATTCATAAAAGCATTATACCATATTTCAAAGTAACTTGTCAAGTGTTTTTCGAAAAAATGTCTAAGATTTTTTTGATTTTTTTGTATCATTCAACAAAATTCGATATTTTCCGAAAAAATCCCCGATAAAACTCGAAAATGCCGAGAATTATATCGGGGAAATGAATGGATCATTTATTTGTAGCCGTTTATCTTCTTGTATATCTCCTGCATGCGCCTGTCGGTGTCGGCTATGGTCTCGGCGCAGTAGTAAAGCTCATCGGACAGGGACTGCTCCACGTTTTTCGAGGTCTTGTAATGGAGCTCGTGCTCAAGGCTCGCCCAGAAATCCATTGCCATGGTGCGTATCTGTATCTCAACGGGAGCATAGTCCTTGCCCGTTGACAGGAACACGGGAACATTCACCACGATATGCAGGCTGCGGTAGCCGTTTGGCTTGGGATTCTTGATATAGTCCTTGGTCTTGAGAAGCTCTATGTCATCGTGGGATGTAAGCAGTCCCGCAAGAGTATATATATCGTCGATATACTGGCAGATGACCCGCACTCCCGCGATATCGTAAAGATTAGTTCGTATAGCCTCCACGCTTATGGGCAGCCCCTTGCGGTTGAGCTTCCCTATTATGCTGTCGGGTGATTTTATCCTGCTTTTGAGCGTATGGATAGGGTTTCTCTGATACTTGGCGGAAAATTCGTTGTCCAGTATCTGGAATTTGGTAACTATCTCGTCGGCTGCCGCCTGATATAAGCTCATAAGGGACAGAAATCTGCTGTAGACCAGCGCAAGGTCGTCCATTGGCACGTCGGGCAGAGCTATCGCATTCAGTCCGCTGTCAGATATATTTTTTTCTTCAAGCATATTTTATTCCTCCCTTTAATCCACGACCTGTACTTCGCTTTCCATAAATGCGTCGCTGACTATATCCATTTCAAACCAGAAGGTGCTTCCCACTCCCAGCTCCGACTGCACGCCGAAATCAAAGCCGTGGCGGATAAGTATCTGCTTTACGATAGACAGTCCCAGTCCTGTTCCGATGACCTCTCTCTTGGTCTTTTCGCCTCGGTAATAGCGGTCGAATATCAGCGGCATCAGCTCCTTTTCGATGCCGGGACCGGTGTCGGTGACGTTCACACGCACTCTTTTGCCCTTGATTATCTGCATGATGTATATTTCCTTGGAGTCTCCGCTGTAGTTCACCGCATTGTTTATGAGATTGTACAGCACCTGCTCTATCTTGATTATATCCGCACGCACAGTTATATCGGGAGCCTCTCCCACATAGAATTTATATCCCTTCTGCTCTGACAGCAGAGTATATCTGGTCATTACGTCGTTTATCTTGTCGTTCAGGCAGAACTCGGACAGATGGAGCTCCTCGGTCTTGTTCTCCAGCTTTGAAAGGTCGAGGATATCGTTCACCAGCGCAGCAAGACGGTCGCTCTCTTCAATGATGACATTGATATGCTCCGCGCGCTTTTCGGGATTGTCTCCCGAAAGGTCACGTATCATTTCGGCATACGCCTTGACCATGGTAAGAGGAGTCCGCAGGTCGTGGGAGATATTCGCCATAAGATCCCGACGCAGAGCGTCTACCTTGCCTATCTCCGAGGACGCATAGTTCAGCGTGTCGGCAAGCTGCTCCGTTTCGGTATAGCCCTTTCCGTTGAAGGATATGTTATAGTCGCCCTGCCCCATTTTCTCGGCAGACCGTGTTATCCTCACGATAGGCGTGGAGATGAGCTTAGACAGGAAAAACGACACTCCGAAGCCAAGTATCAGAACAGCGGCAGATATCATGAACATCTGACTTTTAATTATCTCAACGGTGGAATCCAGCGGCTCCAGCGAGGTGTTCAGAAATACATAGCCCTCGGGGTCGTCCTTGGAGCCTATCACCATGCCGAACATGAGCATATCGTTTTTAAACCGCGTATTTTCAAGCTCAGTGTAATATATGCCGTTCTCGCTCTCAAGCACCATCGAGCGGAGCTTGGGGAGATTCACTATCCCCTGTGCCCCGTGGATAAGGCAGTTCTTCGCCATGACATCGTAGGAGTACATGGTACGTCCGTAGCTGTCCTGTATTATCACGCACATGTCGTTGTCATAGGCGAGCCTGTCCAGCGTATCGGTGGTAAAATCGTCCCTGCTCCACTGTTCAACGATATAGTTCGCAGTCAGCACGATGCTGTCGGTCTTCATATACTTATAGGTCTTTTCCAGCGAGAATACAAACACTATCCACATAAGAATGAGGATACTTATTATAAATATGATAAAATACAGCCACACGGTCGCCTTAAGGCTGCGGAACCTGCTTTTCAGATGATTTCTCTTTTCCTGTCTGAGATTTCTCTTATCGTTTCTTATATTGTTCTTTTCGGTCTTAAGTTCGTCGGAATTCGGAACAGAATTGCTTTCCATGGGTATTCAGTCCTTAACAGTCAAATTTATAGCCCATTCCCCGGAGAGTCACGATAAATTTGCGGTATTCTCCCAGTGAATTTCTGAGCATTTTGATATGTGTATCAACGGTGCGGTCATCGCCGTAGAAGTCGTAGCCCCACACCTCTTCGAGAAGCTTTTCTCTCGAAAGAGCTATCCCCTTGTTCTTCACAAGATAGAACAGCAGGTCGTACTCCTTGGGAGTAAGAGACGCAGGTACGCCGTCCACCAGGACCTCTCTGCCGCTCATGTTTATCTCCAGTCCCTCGAATTTCAGCTTGTCCGCAGGCGCTGCTGCAGCCCCGCTGCGCTTGATGACCGCCCGTATCCTTGCAAGGAGCTCCTTGGGAGAAAAGGGCTTGACCACGTAATCGTCCACGCCTATCTCAAAGCCGAAGAGCTTATCGTACTCCTCGCCCCTTGCAGAAAGCATGATAACAGGTATCTGCTTGGTCTTGCGAATTTCCTTCACTGCAGAATAGCCGTCCAGACGGGGCATCATGATATCCATGACGATGCAGTCAAAGTCCTCATTCCTGCATTTCTCCACCGCCTGCATGCCGTCCTCGGCTTCCTCGGTCTCATATCCTTCAAACTCCGCATACTCGCGGACAACGTTCCTGATATTCTTTTCATCATCTACTATAAGAATCCTGCTCTTTGCCATAACAGCCGCCTCCATAAAGCTATAATATCGGAAATATACTACTATAATAATATATTTGCTCCGTTTTGTCAACATAATTCGTTAATTTACGGATCCCTGCTTTTATCAATTATACCAATAATAACATAATATTGTGTACAACATGTGAAAATATAAGGTTAATTTATCAATTTTTCATATTCATTATTGACAAATTTGTGATAATGCTGTATAATATACTTAATAATAATTATGATTGGAAAATATGTGCGCTTTTAGCAGTATGCTAAAGCGATAAAATTATATAAATAAGGGAGGTCATATAGTGGGCGTTTCATTTACTTTGATATTCTGCGCAGTTTTTTGCCTGAGTGCTCTGATAATCAGCGTTCTGATCAATCTGCTTCCCGCATACAGTATGTACATTATCATTGGATATATAAGCGCGGCAACTGCTGTTGCCATCACTATAGCATGCTATAAGATATATGATATAAAGGCAAGCCTTAAGCGCGAAAAGAAAAAGCTTGACAATATCATCAAGCACATCAACTCAATGGTAATAATCTGGAGCGACGACTTCAGCTATATCAACGTCAACGATACCTTTATAAAGAATATCGGCTATAATGCGGCAGACCTTACCGGAAATACCGAGCTTATGAAAAAGATCCTGCCTGCGGACGCTTTTTCGGTCAATCTGCAGTCTATCATAAACAACCGCGACGAGGAGTTCTACGTTTCCTCCTATAGCGGCAAAAAGGTCTGCACTATCTGGAACACATCTATCGCTTATACTCATACTATTAATAAAAAGACTACCTATCTGATGCTCTCGATAGGTCCCGACCTTACTGAGACCATCAACATGAAGAACGAGCTGATGCGCTATTCCAAGGAGCTTGCCGAGACCGAGAACAAGTACACTCTGTCAATGGAGCTCTCCGAGATCGGTCTTATGCTCAAGGAGCCCGGAGATACAAGATTTTATATCACCGAACAGCTCCAGCACATGCTGGGACGGGACTCCGACCATATCGGCACCGACGAGCTGCGCGCTCTTTTCCACCCCAAGGACAGGATAATCTTCGATACTATCATCGGCAACCTTGAAAGCTGCGACAGCTCCTCAAACAGCCACAGCGCAGAGTTCCGCGCTCTCACTCCCGATATGACCTATCACTGGTTCCTGTTCAGATACAAGACCATGCCCAACAAAAACCTCTCGCAGGCAAGTCTGGGCGGAGCTGTCATGGACATCACCAAGGATAAGGAAAAGGATAAGCTTATCGAAAAAATGGCGTACATCGACGATGTTACGCAGATCTACAACCGCAACAAGTTCATGCTCATGGGTCAGGAGCTCATTGAATGCGTGGGCGAGGGCTCGGATATCGACTACTGGGTCATCGTTATCGACATCGACAGCTTCCATATCATCAACGATACCTGCGGCTATGCAAACGGAAATAAGGTCCTCTGCAGTGCGGCTGCGGCTATCAGCGCAAATCTTACCGAGGGCGGCTTTGCGGCAAGAATAGGCGGAGATAACTTCGCCTGTCTGCTTAAGGCGGATAAGTTCGACGACGACCTTCCTCAGAAGATCATCGAAAATATTCAGCGTGACGTTGCCAATATCCATTCCGAGGCTATCGAAAAGCAGTCTGTCACCTGCTCAGCAGGCTACTGCCGCATGACCGACGGAGGCGGAGAATTCTCCAGCGTACTTGACCGCGCCGAGTTTGCCCTCAGTCTTTCCGACGGCACCCGCAGCAGCATAATGAAGTACGACAACTCCGTTCACGACCGCATCATCAGAAACAACGAGGTCGAAAAGGAGCTTTCCGCTGCTATCGAAAACAACGAGCTTGCTCTCTACTATCAGCCTAAGATAGATCTGAACACAGGCGAGGTCATGGGCATGGAGGCTCTTATCCGCTGGATAAAGCCCGACGGAAGAGTTGTTCCTCCCGGAGATTTCATTCCTATCGCAGAACATTCCATGCTCATTACAAAGATCAGTCACTTTGTGCTCTATGAAGCATGCCGCCAGAATAAGAAATGGCAGGACATGGGGCTGAAGCCTGTGACCGTTTCCATAAACCTTACCGCTATCGACTTCTACCAGACCGATGTTACTGCACTTATCAAAACCGCTCTGGACGATACGGGGCTCGATCCTCAGTGGCTGGACGTTGAGCTTACGGAAAGCCTTGCTCTTAAGAACATCGACCACGCTATCCAGCAGATGAACGAGATAAAAAGTCTCGGCGTAAAGCTCTCCATGGACGACTTCGGAACAGGATATTCTTCACTGAGCTACATTCAGGTGCTCCCGATCTCGCTGCTTAAGCTGGACCGCTCCTTTATCATGTACCTTGAAGACGACAACATCTCCCGCGAGATAGTTTCCGCAGTTATCAGGATAGCAAAGTCCAAGCAGATTGAAACTATCGCCGAGGGCATCGAAACTCAGGGACAGGCTCAGATACTTAAAAACTCGGGCTGCGACTGGGCGCAGGGATATTTCTTCGGAAAGCCGATGCCTGCGGACGAATTTGAAAAATTCCTCATACTTCGTCAGAAGGAGCCTGCAAAGGTGTAATTCTCTCGATAAATTTCACACACCTGCAAAGCCGATTATTCGGCAGATCGGAGGACTATCATGGCAAAAAAAAGAATCGGGATACTTACCAGCGGCGGCGACTGCCCCGGACTTAACGCGACTATCCGCGGCGTGGCTAAGGCGTGCTTTGAGCGCTTCGGCAGCGACAACGTACAGATAGTGGGAATACAGAACGGATATTACGGACTTATCAACAATATTGCCCGTGATATGGACAATTCCGAGTTTTCGGGGATACTCACCCAAGGCGGTACTATCCTCGGAACAAAGCGTCAGCCCTTCAAGATGATGTCCGTTATCGAAGAGGATAACGTGGATAAGGTAAAGGCAATGAAGGACACCTATAAGGCGCAGAAGCTTGATTGTCTGCTCACTCTCGGCGGAAACGGCACCCATAAGACTGCTAATCTTCTCTCCGAAGAGGGACTCAATATCATCGGTCTCCCCAAGACTATCGACAACGATATTTTCGGCACAGATGTGACCTTCGGCTTCCACACTGCAGTTGATACCGCTACCGATGTTATCGACAGGCTCCATACGACCGCAGCCTCTCACAGCCGTATCCTCATGGTAGAAATAATGGGCAACAAGGCTGGCTGGCTCACACTTTATTCCGGTATTGCAGGCGGCGCAGATGTTATAATTATCCCCGAGATACCCTATGATACGCAAAAGGTAATAGATTCTTTGGCAAAGCGCTCCGCTTCTGGAAAGACATTCTCTATCGTGGCAGTTGCAGAGGGTGCTTTCGACATCGAGGAAGCGCAGCTCAAAAAGAAAGAACGTGCGAAGAGACGCCTTGACGCAGGCATCACCACAGCAACAGCACGTCTTGCAGCAGAGGTCCAGAAGGGCACAGGCATCGAAACAAGAGTATGTACTCCGGGACATATGCTCCGCGGAGGAAGCCCCTCGGCTTACGACCGAATCCTTGCAACAAAGTTCGGCGTTCGTGCGGCAGACCTTATCGCAAGGGATAAGTTCGGCTATTCCGTTGCAATGATTAACGGAGCTATCGGCGAGAACAAGCTCAAGGACGTTGCTGGCAAGACAAAGTTCGTTGACCCCGAATGCTCCTATGTTAAGACTGCAAAGGACATCGGCGTTTCGTTCGGCGATTGATTTTAAGAATATAAACAGTTCGTCCCCGAGGGTTCTCGGGGACGATTTTTTCACCGTTTTATAGAAAAGTTTCTGATACCATACTCTGCATACTTCTTTCTTAGTCCTTCTTTAAATTTCCATGTGTGCTCGCTCACTCTGCCGTATGAATAGCTTTTCCGCATATATTCCGAAGGCTCACCTTCATCGTTATATACAAAGCTATATTTTTCAAGCACTGCGGGATTCATACACGGACAGCCGCTCGGCAGGATATTTCCAATGCCTTTATATCGTTCATCGTCCCACCACATTACCTCCTTCTCGGGATAATATCCGTCTATGGCTTCGGCACAGATAATTGCGTTGTTCTCATAATAATACTTACGGCTTTTTACAATGTCATCGGTCTGCATCATATCGAACTGCACACCATTTCCGCTCTCATCAAAATATTCAACTGTGAGCTCATAAATTTTATACTGCCCGCAGATGTATTTTATACCCATGATTCTGTTTTCGCTGCGCAGAAAAAATTTTTCACATATAGCCTCTGAGTTTTCTCCAAAATACACAGAGTATATCGGCTCTTTTTCTTTGAAATAATGCTTTGAACAATATGCCTTGTTTTTAGGCTCTTTTTTTGTTTTCAATATTTTTCTTGGCAATGCGGTGCTGTCTCCGATTTCGGTGATAAAATCAATATGATAAGGCTCTGCCCATGTTCCGCACCATATTATGTTGGCACTGTCAGATATATCCAAGCCGTTTTTCAGAATATCATATTGGTTTTCATATCTGTGCCACAAAACAGTAAGTTCCTCAGATATTTCAGTGACCGTTTTTTTATCGTAAAACATACAATTACCCCTTTGAATGAACATATTTCGTCATAGCAGAACTGCGCAAAAGCAGTACCGTACCTTTGCGCAGTATTCTTATCTTTTATTATTCTTCCAGAGCCTTCTTACCGAACAGATCTTCACTATCCATGCGGGCAATGCCGTACTCGATAGTCACCCTGTCGCCCGTATAGAGCTTGTCAAAGCACTCAATTATGCGTTTTGCTACCATATCGCCATTCTCCTCGTTGGCGTCCATGAGGATAACTATTATCTGCTTGCTGGAATATCTGGTCGATACGTCCGAACGGCGCAGCGAAATGTATATCGCCTTTTCAAGCAGCTCCAGCACAAGCTCTGTCTCGGAAACGTCCAGCTCCACATTTTCGTTCTCGCTGATAGTGAACAGCACTGTCTGAACATCACGGCTGCTGCGCTCCACAAAACGGCGGATAAAATTATATACATGGTGGAAGCTCTCGAAATCAAGCAGATACGCGCCTCTGCCGCTGTCGGCGCGGCTCATGAACTCGCGCAGATAGTTTAGGTCAACAGTCTTGCCGCCGCGGGCACTCTCCTCCTGAAGACGGTCGCTGAAGAAATGATAGGAGTTTTTACCGTTCTGCTTAACGTAATAGAGTGCCTTGTCCGCAGAGTTGTATAGCTTGTTGAACTCCGTTCCGTCATCGGGAGTCTGGGCGATACCTATGGACACGGAGGAATTTGTCTCGAACTTGCACTGCTCCAGCTTATAGCACATATCGGAAATGATATCCGATGCACGGTTTCCAATCTCGCTCTTTGATGTGACACCCTTTACAAAAACGATGAACTCATCGCCGCCGATCCGGCAGAGAACATCGCCCTCAACCGAGTATTTTCTCAGCGTATCGGCAAACATTTTCAGAGTCTGGTCACCTGCGATATGACCGTAATTGTCGTTTATCGCCTTGAAGTTGTCCATGTCGATCATCATAAGCGCACCCGGCACGCCCTCAGCAAGCATAGCATTGACCGTTTCCTCGGTATGAGCTCGGTTCCAAAGCCCCGTAAGCGCGTCCTGATGAGACTTGCTCTTTATATCGGAGACCTCCTTGGTTTTCTGCTCCAGCCTGTCTGCCAGACTGCGGCGTAGGTCCTCCAGCTCCAGAACTCTTCCAATTCGTGAAAGCATGACCTCAGGCACGAAGGGCTTGGCAATAAAATCAATAGCACCCTCCTTGAAGCAGCGTGTCTCAGTCTCCGAATCGCTGTCCGCAGTCAGAAAGATGACCGGTATATTTTTTCCCTTCTCCATTTCCCTGATCTTTGCCAGGACTTCAAATCCGTCCATTTCGGGCATGTTGATATCCAGCAGGATAATATCGCATTCTCCGCTTTCAAGATATGTAAGCGCCTGCGCGCCCCTCATTACGGGAATGACCTTGTAATCACCGCTCAGGACCTTCCTTGCCGCGGTAAGATTAAGCTTGTTATCGTCAACGATAAGTATATTTTTCATGTGCTCCTCCTTAATCATATACAAACAAAACTCCCAGAGTACCCGGTCCGCAGTTGCCGGAAACCGTTGCGGAAGCCTTAGTAACTATAATTTCATCAAATCTGCACAGCTTTTCAACCTCTGCTCTTATATTGCTGACCGTTTTAACCGAACAGCCCGCATATGTGATGAAAAGCCTTCTTTTATTGATCCTTCTGTTAATTCTCAATTCTCCTCTGACATATCTCAGCATTGCTTTATCATATCTGCCGACCTTTATGGTCTTAAGAGAAATCCTGCCGTCCTTAAGAGTCAGCACAGGGTGCAGACTGAATGTTGTACATAATTTGCTTACAAGCTTGCTTGTCTTTCCGTTTCTGTAGAGATAGTCCGCGTCCATGGTAATAAATGTCGAAGATACGCGGTCCTTCATTTGATATACCTCTTCGGCTATCTCCTGTGCGGACTTGCCCGCGTCCCGCAGCTC
Source organism: Oscillospiraceae bacterium (assembly GCA_051893755.1). Taxonomy (GTDB): domain Bacteria; phylum Bacillota; class Clostridia; order Oscillospirales; family Ruminococcaceae; genus RGIG4694. The sequence continues at coordinate 4,803 of JBJFHQ010000058.1, read as the reverse complement.
CACTGCCTTTATCACCATATGCCCCATTCCCGTGGACAGATGACAGGAGTCCACCACATGAACTCTCCTGCCCTTTTCGCCCATTTTTTCCAGCGCAGCCGCAGCGTTCCGACAGGAATTGCTGACCAGACCGCTGATAGAAATATGTACTATCTCATCATACTTTTCCAGATTTTTTTCAAAGAAGATCTCATACTCTTCGGGCTCCGGAGCATTTGTCTCTGCCTTTTTGCCTCCGCTTTCAAGATACTCGATAACATTTCCCGAGGATATCTCATAACCGTCCCGAAAACGTCCTGTTTCCGTTGTGATATAGAAGTATACTATCTCGATGCCATGAAGCTTATAAAACTCGTCAGGCAGATCGCATACACAGTCGGTACTGATACCTATTTTCTTCATACACTCGCCTCCCGTGCAGCTTCCAGCTTATCTATCTCTGCCGCTGCGGATTCGTACTCAAAATCCTCCGCAAGCTCTGCCGCTCTTCCGAAATAGTTTTTCAGCGGCTCGCCGTTAAAGGAATATTCCGCTGCTTTTTCAGCAATTTCCGACATAGCGTCTCCGTCGAAGCTGCTGCATGCGTCCCTTGCCTGTCGGATAAGCTCGCTCAGCATTTCGGAGGTGATCTCCGAAAGACCTGTATTTACCTCTTCCTGCTCTGCAGGTGCTTCATCGTCCTCGCCCAGATAATCCTTTGCAATATTGATGACATCGCCGTACATTTTCAGCAGTGCATCGTTCTTCCTGTCGATAGTGACATAGCTTCCCGATTTGCCTGCAGCTTCAAGCTCCTTTGCAAGCACCGAAAGCTTTTCCGCACCGATGCTAAGCGACGTGCTTTTCAGCGCATGGACCTCAATAACATAATTCTTCCAGTCCTTTTTCCCGTAAAGCTCGCCGATATAGCCGATCTTTTCGGGACCCTTCTTCACATAAAGAGAAAGTATCTCACGATACACTCCGTCATCGCCGCCTGTATACATAAGTCCCTTGTCGGGGTCGAACATCTTTGTGCCTTCGCTTTTAGCTCTGCCGCCTGTACGCCTGTCATTCTTTCCGTATTCAGCGCTTGAGGGAGCCTGCATATATTCCTTGGGGAGATATGCTCTGAGTATCCTGTCCAGCGCAGATATTTCGATCGGCTTGGCAAGGAAATCGTTAAGACCCTCTCTTATGAACATTTCCTTCACGCCGTTGACCGCATTTGCGGTGAGCGCAACGATAGGCAGCTTTTTGTAGTATTCGCCGTCCATATCCCTGATTATCCTGGTAGCTTCAATTCCGTCCATTTCGGGCATCATATGATCCATGAACACAAGGTCGATATCCTTTGAGCGGAGCATCCTGATCGCCGCAGGACCGCTTTCCGCAGTCATTATCTGCATATGATAGGGCTGCATAAGTCCCGCTGCCACCTTAAGATTGATAGCGTTGTCGTCAACGATAAGTATTCTCGCCTTGGGCGCGATAAAGCGGATATCCGCCCCCCTGCGCTCGCTGAGGTTTATCACGATGTTCTCGTTGTTGAGAGCAGATGCCACAGAAAGCACGTAAAACGGCTTATATATGCACTTTATCCTATCGGGGAGCATAATGGCGTCCATTCTTTCCTGAATAACGAACACCTTGGTTTTCTTGGATAATTCATCAAAGAAGTCGGAATTTCTTACATATTCCTCCTTGCCCGCAAACACGTGAGTCAAGCTGCTGTTTTCCGTAATTTCCTTCAGCTTGTCGGGGGCGTTGGTGTATCTGAAATCCACATTGAGCTCTCTGCCCATTTCAACGAATATCCTCTCATACTGCCTGTCGCGGTCGGTTGTGCCGAAATATCCCAGCGAATGGACCTTTTCGGGTTCCTTAATGGTGATAAAGGGCTTGGGGTCGGATACCCTGACAGGTATCGTGAATCTGAATTCAGAACCGGAGCCATACTCGCTCTTCACGCTGATAAATCCGCCCATCTGCGTGATAAGTCTTTTTGATATGGCAAGACCCAGTCCCGTACCCTCAACGGAGCGGTTCTTTTTGGTATCCACCTGACGAAAGCTTGTGAAAAGCTTTTCAATATTTTCCTCGGTGATCCCGATGCCCGTATCTGCCACCGAAACGAAGAGATTAATGCCGTAATCCTGCTTTGTCTGAGCCACAGTCAGCGTAACGAAGCCCTTTTCGGTATACTTCACGCCGTTTGTCATTAGATTTATGATGACCTGTCTGAGCCTCACCTCATCGCAGATAAGACCTCTCGGGATATTGGGGTCAACGTTTACAATAATGTCAATTTTTTTGCTGCCCTTTCTCGCCTCGGACATGTTGATAACATCGTTCAGCGTGGAGGCAATGTTGAATTCGTCATAGATAAGCTCCATTTTGCCCGAATCTATCTTTGAAAAATCGAGGATATCGTTGATTATCGCAAGAAGATTTCTTCCCGAGGTCTGGATATTGAAGCAGTTCTCCCGAACACTTTCGCTAAGTCCGTTCTCCCGCAGGATAAGCTCGCACATGCCCACAATAGCGTTCATAGGCGTGCGTATCTCATGGCTCATATTTGCAAGGAAGTCCGACTTGTAGCGTTCCGCCTGTCTTGCCTCCACAGCGCTTTGCTTAAGTCCCTCTCCGTAGTTGACCATACTCTTCACATACACTATCAGGAAGAACTCCGCCGTAAGCATGACCGAGATCCTTACAATAAAGTTGGTGATATCGGTCATTGTGGCAAAGCTCACGTTCTGCAGCACGAAAATATGGTACAGTATTCCCGCTATGATAAGCCCCACATATGTAAGCAGCAGCTTTATATCCTTATAGACGGATATAAGTATTGCTGCGCTGATAAATACGGCAATGGAGGGATAAATATCGTCCTCCATAATACTGCAGGTGAATATATTCGAAAAGGAAAACAGCGTCAGAACAACAGACTGAGCCTTGACAGGGACCTTCGGAAAAAAGGTCAGCACTGTCAGTATCACATCATGGATCACGAGCATTGCCATTACCCACGCGTCCCAGTTATTAAAGCATGTCATTGCATACATTATTACAGTACACAGAGTAAAAACGAACCATGCCGCTTTTGCAGAGTATCTGGTGTCCGCAACGATGTCAGTGTACTTCATATCACATCTGCTCCTTTGCTTCGGCCGTCACAGCTGATCAGATCACGATATCATACCTCAGCCGAGAATTGTTCATTATCCGTCTTCCGTTTCAGCACACTGATGTTATATTTATTTGTCAAGCCTTATACTTGCTTCTAAAATGATTCTTTTTGACATTTTTAATTATTATACCAAATAAATCCTATGTTGTCAATTTTTTTCGAAAAAAAACGTCAGCTATTCTTAATACCAAACTCCGAAATATCCGAAAAAAGTATACAACAGGACCCGAGGTTCAGCAAAGCCCCGGCGCACAAATCATTTGTATATCTCTGATCGGAGATCAGTATTAATAATAGCCGACGTTTTTAACGTACTTTTTTACAGTGCCACCTTACGTACCGCACTTCCGGGAACGGATTTCTTAAGAATATCGGCGCCGAGCCCTCTCAGCTTATCCTCGATATTTTCGTATCCGCGTTCAATATGATAGATATCCTCGATCTCGGTAATGCCGTGAGCGGCAAGCCCTGCTATCACAAGAGCTGCGCCCGCACGCAGATCGGGAGCAGTCACGGGAGCTCCCATAAGCTTTCCTACGCCCTCGATAACAGCGACCTTTCCGTCCACCGAGATATCCGCGCCCATTCTGCGCAGCTCGTCAACATATCTGAAACGGTTGCTGAAAATATCCTCGGTAACGATGCTGGTACCCTCCGCAAGACACAGCAGCGTAGATATCTGAGGCTGCATGTCTGTAGGGAATCCGGGGTGAGGCATTGTCTTGATATTGGTCTTTACAAGAGGACCGTCCACAGTCACATGAACGCTGTCGTCGAATTCCTCCACCGAAACGCCTATTTTTTCAAGCTTAGCGGTTATGGACTCAAGATGCTTCGGGATAACGTTCTTGATAAGAACATCTCCTCTTGTGGCAGCGGCAGCGACCATATATGTTCCCGCCTCTATCTGGTCGGGGATAATAGCATAGGTCGTACCTCTGAGATGCTTTACTCCTCTGATCTTGATAACATCGGTGCCTGCGCCCATGATATCCGCGCCCATGGAGTTGAGGAAATTGGCAAGATCCACAACATGAGGCTCCTTTGCGGCATTTTCGATGACAGTGAGACCTGTTGCCTTGACAGCAGCAAGCATTGCATTGATAGTCGCACCCACCGTCACGCAGTCAAAATAGATCTGTGTACCGATCAGAGAATCCGCCTGAATGTCGATCATTCCGTGATCGTTGGTGCAGTCTGCGCCCAGAGCGGAGAAAGCCTTCAGATGCTGGTCAATGGGACGGTCTCCCAGATAGCAGCCTCCGGGCATGGAAACTCTTGCACGCTTGAATTTTCCGAGAAGAGTTCCGAGGAAATAATAGGAAGCGCGCATATGCTTAGCCATTTCATAAGGCACGATAGGCTCGGTGATGCCCGAAGCGTCGATCTTTACGGTATGCTTACCCAGCATGGTGATATCTGCGCCCATTTCGTAAAGTATCTTCATAGAAATTGAAACGTCCCTTATCTGTGGAACATTTTCAAGAATACAAGGTTCATCAGAAAGAATAACAGCGGGGATAATGGCAACGGCAGCATTTTTAGCGCCGCTGATCTCGACCTCTCCGGAAAGACGGCGGCCGCCTTTTATAATAAACTTATCCAATTTTATACTCTCCTAATTACAGCGC
>JBJFHQ010000057.1:0-4067 GCA_051893755.1 Oscillospiraceae bacterium | reverse complement strand
AAAGCAAATGATGCGGTTTGTCATATCAATGTTGGTGCGATGATTAAAGAGGTTCTGGCTGCCGTTTACGAACATTTCAAGAGAATTTGCTACACGCAGAGCGACTTCGCCTTCATTATTAAGCTCCTGCTGCAAATCGGAGAGAAGCGGCATCTTTTCAGGTGTCGGCTCATTCTCGATAAAATGCTTGTAGATGCTCTGAACACATTTGTCGATAACAGACCTCTCCTCAGCGGAAAGACCGTACCGACCTCCGACAATGATCTCACAAAGCGAAATCAAAAAGTCGGACTTATTTGCGATCACTTCCATAGGATTGCTGAACAGATAATCGTCAATGGTAATGTCCATAGGGTTGATATGCTGTTCGGAATTGCTTGCAATTCTGATAAGCTGTCCGTGCAGAGCCGAAACAAGCGGAAAATACTCGCCTTCGGGATCGCAGATGATTATGTCATCTACTGTTGTAAGAAAGCAGTCAAGTATTTCACGTTTAACACTGAAACTCTTTCCTGCACCCGGCGTACCGAGGATAAGTCCATTTGGGTTTTTGAGCCTTGACCTGTTGGCACGGATCATATTTCCTGACAGCGTATTTATACCGTAATAAGTAGCCTGTCCGTCCTGAAACAGCTCTTTTGTGGTAAACGGCACGAAGATAGCGATACCGCTTGTGTGCATCTCACGGCGGACAGGAATCTCGTTATAGCACAGCGGAAGTGTGGAAACAAGTGTCTGTTCCTGTCGATAATCATATGGAAACATCGTGCAGTTATTCTTTTGGCAGACACGCTTCAGCATCTCAGAAAGAAGTTTCAGTTCTTTTTTACTTTTTGCATAAGCTCTCAGTGAAATACTGATATGAAAAAGACGCTCATTCTTGCTGTTTAAATCAGCGAGGAGCTTTTCAATGTCCTCGATATACATCTTTATCGCAGGCGGAAGAATATCGGGATCATAGCCGGACTGCGATGCCTTTTTCTGTTCGTCAATCTTCATCTGCTCCACATTTGTGAGCTTCTTTTTAACGAATTTCAAGGCATCTATCTGGTCCAGCGGATCAACATGGATATTCACGCAGAAAAGGTTCTGCATTTCAAGGAAGTCCTTTAATATCTCGTCTGACAGCTCTCCGGCAAGGATATTCATACCCCACACAGCACCGCAGGCATTGCCGATCTCAAAGTCAGCCTTATTGAATTTCAGCGAGGACGGACAGATAAAATCCTTTGTGTCCATTCCTGCATGAAGCATACTGTCCCAATCAAAAATGAATGGGGAATTTCTGTAAGGGTTAAGGGCATAGTAGAGAGCTTCAAGGCGCTGTCTGCCGTCAAGAAGTGTCGCTTCCACGCCGAAAGCCTTAAAACCCTTGATTACGTCATTTTTGATTGACAAGAGCTTTGCCCTTGCTGCCTTGTATGATGTGGACTCGATACCGAATGTCAGGAACTTTCTTGCCGACTGACCGTTAGAGCCTTTCATCAGCTTATCGGTCAGCATTTCGCTGTACTCCTTGCGGATCGCATTGAAATCATCGTCCTGTTCGGGTATCTGCACCGTTTTTACGAGCTTTTCCTTTGACCTGTTCTGATTTTCAAAGGTAAGCTGGAATTTGATCGTGTTGTCAAAGAGATTGATAACATCACAATACTTTGAGAAGATATTATTTTGTTCCTCAAACTCCGAAATAGAGTAATTGGCATCATAAAACTGTACCGTCATAGAGAAGAAGTTCTCCGATACCTGGCAAACACCGTCCTTATACATACACATATATGGAATCGTGTTCTGCACCGTAGTCTTACCGCCATTAGCACTCTTGATTTCCGCCATTCGTGCGGAAAGTATTTTTTTGTCCTCTTTTGTAAGCTGAGAGGCTGGCTTGCCCATGACAACCTTAGACTTGCTGCGGTTATCACTTTTATTGGCATTTCTCTTTCTAAAGCCCATTGGTAACCTCCGTTTGTATTCAAAAGCGAAGACACCGAAAGTGTACTATATAGTAAGCCGTATCAGCCTTTTCTTTCGGCATCTCTCAGCTTTTTCTTGATTCTTGTGTATTCGATATGCCTTTCAAAGCACTCAAATATGTTTGTTGTGCGGTAATACCGCTTTCGAGGTCTTGTAAAGTATTCACGCATATATTTTGCCTGTTTCTCCAAGAAAACACCATTTTTCTTATAAAGTCCGCAGAGTATCGCAGGAGCAGCGACTGCACCCATAGCGAAGATTGCCCCGGACATTCCTATAGCTGTTTTCGTCAGAAAGAAAACAGGCGCTCCGAGAACAAGACCGATACCAAAGCATATTACCTGTCTTTTGGTAAATCCCATAATAAACTTCTCTTTGATGTCGTTCAGATCTTTAGGGATTTGTACATAATGTGCCATAAATCCTCCAATCTTGTTCAAGGTCAATGTGCGTTAAACACACTTTTGCTTATAGCTCCTGTACGCAGAATGGTAAAGATAAGCGCTGCTGTGTATCCCATAAGCATTGCCATTTGCATTATCACACCGTCCTTGCTTGAATTGAGCGAGGCAATCATATTGCTAAACAGCGTTTTGAAGATACCGAGTGCGACTACGATAAAGAACCCCTGGAAAGAAAGAGCTAAAAGCTGTTTTACCCAGTTTTTACCGATGCTTGCCCATTCTCCGCTGTCCATCATTGTTGCCATAGGGATAGGTGCAATGCTGAGATACATAAACACCTCGATGATACGGCTTGCAAGAGTAATTACGATTGCAACAATAAGTATCATTACTCCCAGATGAACAATAAGGGATATGAACCACACCGTCATCAGTTCTCCCAAGCCTAAGCTATTGAGAGCTGATTTCTTTAACGACAGACTTTTAGATAGATAGTCACCGCTGCCGAACAGCGTGGCAAGTCCGTTGGAGCATACATTTGTGCCAAACGAAAATAGTGCGGAAGCGATGTAATATGTGTTGGCTACAAGTATTACACCGCATACGGCTTTGATGATCCATTTTATAAAGATCGAATCGTCAAAGTCCTTGAAATTGTTTCCCCGAATGACCATTTGACAAAGCTCATTCAAGAGAATGACTGTAAGAATGAAACCTCCAATAGGGACTACAACATTGTTACAGAGCGTTTCGATAGTTGCCCAAATTCCGTAGCCTGTCGGCGCACTTCCGGCAGTACCCGTAAACTGAGCAGGGTGCTTTGTTAGAAAGTTTGATACAAGGTTTCCATTTGCTCCCGAACCTGTTGTCTGAGCAAATGTATCAGTCAGAAGATCGGAAATTCCGTCAAACTGAGATTTTATGCCGTCCTTGAATAAGTCACAGCACCAATCCTCCAAAGCATCAATCGCATCGCTGATTACTCCCATTTATTCATCACCCCTCTCCGAGTAATTCATCAAGGGTCTGTCATATTTCACAAGCTGACGTAATTCCAGCTTTGTGGGAAGAAGGTTTCTGCAAAAATACGCAGATCCGAAATGATTTCCCTTTGTTGTAAAGAGCATATTCTGCTGTGTATGATAGTCAACCCGACTATCAAAGCAAAGCATCTGAATCTCATTATTGAATATCTTGTACCGTGCCTTACCCTGAATACTGTTCACGGGCAAGAGAAGAGCAAAAGGCTTCTGAAAAGTAAAAGCTCGTTTCAGGACTTCATCTTTCTTAGAAAATGGGGGATTGCTTACGAGAATATCCCATTTGTCAGGCTCAAAATGAAAAAAATCCTTGCTATCTTTCAAGCTGCTTCGTTCCACATCAAACCCCTGTTCAGTAAGATACTGATAAAACGCACTCCATTCTTCATCGAACGGACACCATATTTTCTTGTCTTTCGGCAGAAATTCCATTAACGGCTCTACCGCATAGAAAGGAGTGTACACTTCATCTCCTGCACTTGTTCTATTGGCAGTTAAATATCCGATATTAATTGCCATTTATATTTTCACTCCCTTTCATATCTGAGAGTGCAGATTGCTTACCCAAAACCCATTATTGCAATGCAAAACCCACCGCTATGTAGCTAATCTGCTTATATTCAGGTCACAACGTCACTTAAATTGCGCC
>JBJFHQ010000056.1:0-4086 GCA_051893755.1 Oscillospiraceae bacterium | reverse complement strand
GGACATCACCGCTCTTCCCAGAACAAAGACCGTTCTGTCAAGCAGTGAGCGGACGATTACCTTGCCTATTTGGGGACGCCGGTAGGAGGGCAGCTCCAGCGTGAAGGATGACTGCTCGCCTTTTAACAGTGTGACCGAAAGCAGCTTTGATACAAGAAATGTGATCAGCACTCCGCAGATTATGATTCCTGTAAGTATCAGCGCAGACTGCACCGAACCGCCTATTCCCGTGCCTACAAAAAAGATAGTCACTATTGCGATAAGGGTGGGATATTTTCCGTTGCAGGGGACGAAAACGTTTGTTAGCATTGCAATGAGCCGTTCACGGGGAGAATCTATTATGCGGCAGCCTGTTACTCCAGCGGCACTGCAGCCCAGCCCCATTGCCATAGTTAGTGCCTGTTTTCCGCAGGCTCCCGCCCATTTGAAGCAGCGGTCCAGATTGAACGCCATTCTCGGCAGATAGCCCGAATCCTCCAGCAGCGTAAACAGCGGGAAGAATATAGCCATAGGCGGCAGCATTACCGAAACTACCCATGTAAGCACATGATATATCCCGTCGATGAGTATGCCCGTCAGCAGCGGCGGAGCGGAAATGCTTTCAAGACCTGTTTTCATCAGTCCGCCCAGATAGTTAAAGCCGTCGAACAGCAGCTGCGATGGATAATTTGCTCCTGCGACGGTTATCCAGAGAATTATCATCAGGAGAGCTGCCATGAACACGACTCCCCATACCCGATGAGTAACTATCCTGTCGATCTTTCGGTCACGCTCGTAGTAGTCGGGCTTGTTTATATGTACACATTCAGCGGAAATATCCTCCGCTCGCCTGATAATGGCGGTGACTATTTTATCCTTCACGTCCTCGCAGCAGCCGTATTTTCCGCAGTCCTCGCAGGAGCTGCAGTGCCGCAGGTCCTCGGTACATTCCTTGATTATTCTGCTGTCAAAGTCGATGTCGGTTTTTTCGGAGAGGCTGCTTTTCATGGAGGAGTCGCAGTCTAAGATGCGCAGTGCTGCAAAACGGGGAGCCATTCGGCAGTGCAGCTTATCGCATATCTCGTTTGAAATAATAGCCACTGCGCTTTCGATAACATCGTCATAGATGACGGGCGGGGTATATTCTTTTTCGGCTGCGGCTTCGGGGATACGTTCCAGAAACTCGGATATCCCAATATTTTCGCGGGCGGACATTCCGCAGACGGGAATACCCAGCAGCTCTTCAAGGCGGTCAAGGTCGATGACTATCTCCTTTTTCGCCGCCTCGTCCATGAGATTTACGCAGAGGATAATGTTGGGGGTTATCTCCATGGTCTGGAGCACAAGGTTTAGATTCCGTTCCAGACAGGAAGCGTCGCAGACCACGGCAACAGCGTCGGGGTCATTATAGCAGATGAAATCCCGTGCGTTTTCCTCCTCGGCGGAGTGGGCGAACAGGGAATAGGTGCCGGGAAGATCGGCGAAGATGTACCGTTTGCCGTTATGTACGCAGACGCCCTGTCCCGTGGAAACGGTCTTGCCAGTCCAGTTTCCGGTGTGGCGTTTCAGTCCCGTAAGAGCGTTGAACAGGGTGCTTTTTCCCACATTTGGATTTCCTGCCAGCGCCACAAGGATATCACCGTCCTGTCTTTCGATGATGTTGTCTTCGGATTCGGAATTGATACCTGTGCTTTTTCCCGTTAAGCCCATATTCGGCGCTCCCTCCTTTTCTCTGCATATTATTATACTCTGTTTCCGGAAAAAATATTCCGCTTAAAGCTATTGACTATTCATGCGGGATATTGTATAATATGGTTAAGGAACACGTTTGAATACAAAATTGATATGAGATCGGATCGGAGAAAAATGCAAGACATACATGATCATTCAAAAAAGAAAAAAATAGTCGGGTGGCTCATATACATAATAGTTGTGATAATAATATTCATTATTGTATATCTGGACAGATTTGTATTTGCCGAAGAAATAACACGGGAGGGAACAAGCGAGATTTACGAATATCTGTATTCGATAACAGAAAATGATGATTATCAGTTCACCTCATATTACAATCATCAAACGGGGAATTGGACCATAAGATGCAAGGCGGAAACCGAAGAAAAAATGCAGGAAATTTACAATATAATGCCTGAGTTAAAATACTATGCAGCGACTGATCCGGATAATTTTCAGGATTTCAAAAGAGTTGGTATTGTATGTTATTTTGAAGATGTTGAATATGCCGAATCCAGACCTTCCGTGGGGTATTCGTTGGGAATTGAGGGGAGAGTATTCTCGTTTTCACTTACGGAGTTTCCCAAGGAATATGAGGGGACAAACATCGCAATGATGATAAGCTCCTGCGATACAGATTTTTCGAAGGTCACAGATTTTGCCTGCGATGATGATTTTGATATCGGGATATTAAAAAAATTTCCCGGACTTAAAAGGATACGTATCACAAATTCACTGTCCGAAGAAGATATCAATAATATTCTGACAGAGTATTCCGATTGTGAAATAATTGTTCGTCAAGCCGACCTGGGGAGGGAGATCATATACGACAACAGAGTTGACTATGACGGAACTCCGAATTATGTCGATAAGCGCATGTAAAAAACGGACTGTACCGAAACCGATACAGTCCGATTATCATTTACTGAAGCTTTTCAAAATCCACCGCGCCGTGCTTGCATATGGGACATACAAAATCCTCGGGGAGAACCTCGCCCTCGTAGATATATCCGCATATCTTGCAGACCCAGCCCGTCTTTTTGGGAGCTGCGGGCTTGGGCTTGACATTTGCCTGATAGTATTCGTAGGTCATGGAAGGATTGTCCGAGAGAATCTCACCGTCGGTCATTTCTGCGATGAACATGGTGTGAGTGCCCAGGTCTATCTCATTCACGACCTTGCCGGACATGAACGCATTAGTGCCGGCTTTGATATAGAGCAGCCCGTTATCGCTGTAATGAGGAGTGAACTTGTAGGAATCGGGAGTGCCGAACTTCTGTGCATCACGTCCGCTTTGGAATCCGAAATGCTTGAACAGTGAAAAATCGGCGGTCCGGTCGATCACGGAAACATTGAATTTTCCCGTATTTTTTATCATATCATGGGTTAGATTAGCCTTGTTGACGGTAACAGCTATCTGCATGGGACTGCTTGTCAGCTGCATTAATGTGTTGATGATACAGCCATTATCCTTGTCGCCCTCCGAAGCGGTGAGCACGAAAAGACCGTAGGATATTTTATATACGGATTTTGTATTCATGGAATATACCTCCTTTAGAAATGCATGTTTTCTATAGTATTTATTACATTTTACCATATTATTCGGAGATAGTCAATAGTTTTTTGTCTATTAATCAACATTTTTTCCGTTTTGCGTAGATCTTGCTTATAACCTTGGTTATTCCGTTATCCTTGATCTGAATATTTGCCCAGCTAAATGAGTCCTTTGTAATATCAGAAAAGATAAAACGATTGTCCGGGGCCTCCTGCACCGTTCCGACCAGCTTGTCAGATTCTTTTTGCCATTTAACATGTATCATATAATCCTTGGTGCAGTAAACCATGTCATAACATTTTTCTTCAAAATTAAACTTACGCAGTGCCGAACCATACTCTCCGTCCTTTTGGGGAGCTGCTGTTCTTTCCGTTCGGGAAGGACAGATGAAGATATCCTGAACAATGGAGCCCTCGAGAATTTTTCTGAATATCCACTCTCCAACTACATGACGAGGCTTTTCATTTTTCAGATCGTCGTAATAATCGAAATCCCAGTCGCCGATCAGCGGTGCATACCAGTCGTACTCCTTGGGGATGATGTTTTCTGCATTATTTAACAGTGTGTCTGCAAACATATCCATAATACATGTTTCCTTTCAATGACTCGGATTTTGTCGGATTTTCTATATTATATCATAGATCTACGCATAGTGCAACATAAACTACTTGATTATACAGATCATTTTTTCATTTTTTGTTAGGCTCTGTCACAACAAATGGTTGATATATTGTGATTATATTAAGAAGCATTAAAAACTCCCCGATAAATTGGAATTTGTTTTACTCATTATCTAACCGTTCAATTTTAAAAATCAC
>JBJFHQ010000055.1:0-4112 GCA_051893755.1 Oscillospiraceae bacterium | reverse complement strand
AGTTTGGATAAGATACCGAAAAAGGCATTTCTGCTTCGTGGTACAGCAGTGGAAATAATAGAGTCACTTCCAGAAAAACAGCGAGGGAAGGTGGCTATGTGGATTCTTAAATACGGAATTACAGGACAGTGTGAGGAATATGAAAAAGAGTATCTTCCAGTCCTAAGACCGATATTTTCTGATATTGATGTAGAAAAAAGACGGTATGAAAATAAAGAATTTATTAACCGAAAAATTAATTACATTGAATCATCAATAAAATATAGGAACTTGGATAAAGAAAAACAGGAACTGCTTGAGCAGGTTATAAAAGGATTAAAAAAAATATATGTAGATGTAAGGTCACATGATGTTTTAAATCTGGAAGAAAAAATCGTAGACAAATTTTCTTTACCTGTAGCAGTGCTTTTTAATTTGGTAGATTCACAAGTTTATAGAGAAATGTATGAAAAGCAGGAAAAGCCTGTAGAAAAAAAGACACAGATAATTGATAACCGATATATGGCACGTAGAGGAGGGCACTGAAATGTATGATGACCAGATGATATTGGAATCTTATTTTGACAGTGTAATGGATATATCCGAAACAGTTGGGGAAGATGGAGCTGAAGAATTTTTTTTAGAATTAATTCATTATGGTGCAACAGGAGAAAGGACGCACACTTTTCCCTGGGTCGCAGAAAGTACACTTAGAAGTCTGATTCCCTATATAGATAATTCGAGAAAAAATAAGAAGAAAGCACTGGAAAAAAGTCGAAAAGTGAAAGAGAGTGGGGACTTTACAAGTGATACAGGTATTAGTGAAGATGAAAGCATAAAACAGTAAAGACCTTTATTAGTATTATTATTTCTATTGTTATTTTTATGTGTACGGATATTGCTACACAATATCCGTTACACAAAATAAAATAACAGAACGGTGCCTGCATCCCCACAATACCATTTTTAAGGGGCACCGATGTAGGCATCTTTCCATATTGCCATTCATGGCAATATGGAATGCCCCTTAAAAAAGCTATTATGTGATTGCAGAGAAAAAAGGAGGGATTATAATTATGGATTTCCTACTTAGAGAAAATATGTATGATTGTATTAATGAACTTCCAAGATCCTATGTCAGGCTAGCCGTTGAAGATATTCTTTTTGAGTATGCGGTTAAAGAAACTTATGATATTAACAAATATCCTATTTCTGAACAGGAGAAAAAAGAGGTGATTGCGGTATTGAGACATTTGCTTCTTTCAATCCGTGAGACACAGGAGAGATATCAGAAAGCTATAGAGAACGGAAGAAAAGGTGGCTTAAAAGGCGGAAAATTAGGCGGTAGAGGTAATAAGAAAAAGGATAGAGCCTAAATAAAAGAGAGTCAATTTCTGGCTTGCCAGACAGATATGATAACTACAATTTATTCCCTATAAGAGAGAAAGAGAGAGGATAATAATTATGTCTAAATATACTGAGAGAACTTTAAGAAACCGAGCAAAAAAAATTGGATTCACTGTAGAAAAAGGATATCAGAGTTATTTACAAAAGAGTTGGGGAACGGTGAAAGATTCAAACGGAAATAGAATAACTGGATATTCCCTATATAGTCCAGAGGGGATTGAAGTAAATGCACCTTTTGAATCAACGGCTTGCCACGACCATGAAATGACAATGGATGAACTGGAATTAGACGGCAGACGCATCAACGTATACGCCAATATAGGCAGCATCGACGAGCTTGCCGACGTGGCAGCATGCGACGCAGGAGGGATAGGTCTTTTCCGCAGCGAGTTCCTGTTTTTAAACGGCTGCTCGCCGAGGGAGGAATCACAGTTCCGCTGCTATCGTACCGTACTGAAAAAGATGAACGGCAAGCCCGTTATTATCCGCACAGCCGATCTGGGCGCAGATAAGCAGCCCCGATTAATGGAGATACAAAAGGAGGATAACCCCGCGCTGGGATTTCGCTCCATTAGGATAAGTCTCACAAACAAGGACGATTTCAAGGTGCAGCTCCGTGCGCTGTACAGAGCGTCGGTCTACGGCAATTTAAGCATAATGTTCCCCATGATAACCTCCGTGGAGGAAATTCGGGAGGTCAAGGATATCCTCAAGGAAGTCAAGCAGGAGCTTTCCTCCGAGGGCGTACCCTATTCCGACAGCGTGCCTATCGGAATAATGATAGAGACCCCCGCCGCAGTGATGATAAGCGATCTGCTGGCACAGGAGGTGGACTTTTTCAGCATAGGCACCAATGATCTGACCCAGTACACTCTTGCGGTGGACAGACAGAATTCCCGCCTTGAAAAGTTCTGCAATCCCCATCACACGGCGATACTCCGCATGATAAAGCTGACCGCCGACAACGCCCACAAGCACGGCGCATGGATAGGCATATGCGGAGAACTCAGCTCCGATACCGAGCTTACGCAGGCATTCCTCGAAATGGGCATTGACGAGCTTAGCACCTCTCCGTCAATGGTATTGCCTCTCCGTGACAAAATACGCAGGACCGACCTAAGCAAAAGCAATTCGCTGCAAGCTTTGCTGTGCGTGAATAACTGAAAATATAAAAGCTCAGCCAATCGCTTTGGCTGAGCTTTTCTGTTAATCCGACAAGCTGTTTTCGGTCCTCTCCTTGATGACAAGATAGATAACGGAAGCAATGGGCACTCCTAAAAGTATCCCCGAAACTCCGCCGATACCGGCACCGATGAGTATTGCTATCAGCACCACAAGGGGCGGCAGTCCGATAGACTTCCCCACTACCTTTGGATAGATGAAATTCCCCTCTATCTGCTGGAGCACGAGAATAAATATCACAAACCACAGCGCCTGCGACGGCTCTATCAGAAACAGCATCAGCGCCGAGGGTATGGTACCGATAAGCGCTCCTACCACCGGGATAAGCGCAGTGACTCCGACTATCACCGAGATAAGCAGCGGGTAGTCAAATCCGAACACTATCATTCCCAGAAAGCACATAACGCCAAGTATCAGCGCCTCGGTGAGCTGTCCGCAGATAAATCTTGAAAAGCACCCCGTCACAAGTCCCGCATATCTTACGGTGCGGCACATTTTTTCCTCCCCAAGCATCGACGACAGCACTATTCCGGCCGCTGACAGACATCTTTCCTTGTCTGCCAGAAGATATATGGATATCACTGCCGCAAATACCGTGTTTGTGAGAAAAATCGCCGCCGATGATGTGACATTGTACGCCTTTTCGGCAATTTTCGGCAGACTTCCCCTGATAAACTCCAGTATGGAGTCCATTTCGCCGCTGATAAGCTTTGCAGCGGAAAATCCGTTTATCTCCCCCAGCGACTCGGCGTATCGGAGAAAATTCTCGTAATATCCGTCAAAGCTGTTGATAAAAAGACGTATGCTCCCGTAAAGCTGCGGAATGATTATCGACACGATCACCACAAGTATCGCAGCGATCGCCAGATAGACCGCCGCAACGGCAATATTTCGCCGCAGCCGTCCCGACGCTCTGCGGAATATCCTCCCCGCAAAAGCCTCTGCCCTGCAAACGGGAGCGTCCAGAACGGCGGCAATTATAAATCCGAACATTATCGGCATGAGCAGAGATATGAGAGTCTCCGCAAAGTCCAGCAGACAGTCCAGCTTGATAAGAGCCGCGGCAGCAATAAATATTACAAAAAAATATACAGGCTTGAACTCAAATTGTTTATTCATGATCTGCTCCGAATTTTCAAGGAAATGTTAATATAGAATTATTATATGCTTAAATTTTTTCTCTATTGTATTAAATATCTAAAAAACTATTGCCAAATCAGAAAAAATATGATATAATTACTAATATCATGATTTTGTAACAGAAAACACTATGTTTTTTGGGCGATTTATCCGCCGAAAGGAGAAAAAGTATATGTCACACTGGATAACAAAAACTGCGGTATATCATATCTATCCGCTGGGCTTCTGCGGCTGCGAAAGGCGTCACGAGGACGCTTCTCCCAACCCTGTGAACCGCATAGAAAAGGTCATCGAATGGATTCCGCATCTGAAAAATATGCACATGAATGCTGTGTATTTCGGACCTGTTTTTGAGTCTGTCGCTCATGGCTACGACACCACCGATTACAAGAAAATTGATATCC
>JBJFHQ010000054.1:0-4122 GCA_051893755.1 Oscillospiraceae bacterium | reverse complement strand
CAGGAATTTTTCTCTTACCGAAATGTATTCTATCGGAGGAAATTCCTCTCATATAACAAAGGAAAAGGAGCTGCCCGACTTTTCTGAGGGACAGATCACTCTTTCTGCCGAATCGGTTTGTCTGCTGGTTTTCGATACCGACGACGATCTTCCCGAGGAGTCGGCGGAGCTTACCGAGGATACCTCGGGATCGCCTGACAGCGAGGATATCTCCGAGACCTCCGAGGATGACCCCGCAGATCATACTATTGAAATAATCACCGAGAACACAGCGACCTCGGTGTCCTCCGAGATAAGCACCGAGGAGTCAGAGGCACCTCATGAGGAGACCTCCGTGACTACTGTCCCCGACGATACCGATACGGTCTCAGTTCCCGAGGAAACAGTGGCCTCGGCAGCAGAGACCATTCCGGATGAGCCTGAGGATGAAAGGAGATTTCCTCTCGGACTTAAAGCGGCGGCGGTGGTTCTGGCTGTGGGCTGTGCGGGAGCTATTGTGTATGTTCTGCTGATCGACAGATGATCAAAGTCTGCCTGTTTTATAACATATTTTGCCTTTCAGTTGTTTTTTACATGGTTATTTTGTACAAAAAATCGGCGTGAAAATTAACACAAACGTATAAATTTAATTTTTTATCATATAAATTTTTCAAAATCGGTTTACTTTATCCGAAAAAGTGGTAAAATATATATTATTGATGTTAGATTTCCCGTTGGCTGAAGGTGGGTGATTTATTGAAGCTGTGTGTAAAGATCGTGTTGACAGCGGTTGTTCTTATGCTGATCCCGCTGATCGTTTATCTGAGCTACAGTTCGGATAAGCTTCGCGATATAAATTACAGCACTGCAAAGGAGCAGAATGAATATATTGTTGAATCTGAGGCAAAGTATCTGGATAAGATGTTCGGAGAGATCCTTGCAGACGTAAATCAGTATGCCGAAAATGATGTTATTGCCGAGTATGCCGAAAATGCGGAGGGGACCTGCGCCGAGCTGTCGGATTCTGACGAATACAGGAAGACGGACAGCGTGGTTTCTGAGTATTCAGGCTTCGGAAAGGCTTCTGAAATAGAGATATTAAACAAAAAAGGCGATGTGATATATTCTACCCTTCTCGGCGGCGACGGTAATTCGGCTGTCATTTCGGATGGCAGCACTGTCGTGAAAAACGGCATATCCTCGCTGATGATGTATAAAGAATCGTCTCCCGCTTTTTTTGCTGAGAAAACTATATATTCCGACAGCAGCAAAGCGGTCGGGACTGTGCGCTGCTATTACGAGACGGACGTGCTTGCGGATATCGTGGATTCCCTGAGTATGGGCAGCTATTCTAAAATAGTGATCTTAGACAGCTCAATGCAGCTTGTGGAATCCCCATATAAGGCGCTGCGCACTATTGACTGGAGCGATGAGTATTCGCTGTTTGCAGCTCAGGTGGAGGAGTATGTCAATTCGGAAAAATATGACTCTCCCTGCGAGCCTGTGGATTATACCTTTAACAAGAAGGACAAGTCTGTTACAGTTAGCTTTGTGAAAAGCAGCGGCTATTTTGTTATAGGGATAATGGATCTGTACGAGTTCAACAGCGGAAAGCATCTGAATACGATGGTCATCTGGATAGTTGCGGGCGTGGATATATTTCTTCTGTTTCTGGCAGTACAGTATATACTGTCTCCGCAGAAAAAGCTTATCGAATATCTTGAGAAAAGACGTAAGGGCGATAATTCGGCGGTTTATAAGTGTAACTCCGGAGATGAATTCTGCACTGCGGGCTATCTGATAAATACGCTTATCGACGATCTTTCCGGCAGCGAGCTGAGATACCGCACTATTGCGGAAATGACGGATAATATCGTTTTTGAGATAAATCCTCAGAAGGGCACGGTTGTCATGTCAAACAACTTTGACAAGAAGTTCAGCTTCCGTCCCAAGGACAACTCTCTTGCCGAAAGCTTCTTCTACAAGGGCTACATACATAAAGAGGATAAGGCAAGATTTACATCCGATCTGAACAGGATACTCAATTCCGAGGATAAGTGGATAGGCGAGTATCGCTTCAAAAACAAATACGGCGATTTCTGCTGGCTTAAGATCCGCGCCAGCAAGCTAAGAGATCCTCATGACATTCCTACCGTTGTTGTGGGAGTTATTGTGGATATCGACCGCGAAAAGGAAAGCGAATTGAGTCTTATCAGACAGGCAAGCTTTGATGCGCTCACTCAGCTCTACAATCGCGAGACCTTCCTGAAACGACTCAGCGCCGAAACGGAGCAGATCAAAGGAAAAAGCTCCCTTGCGGCAGTTATGTTCGTTGATCTGGACGATTTTAAGCATTTCAACGATGATTACGGTCACAAATGCGGTGACGAGGTCCTTAAGTTCACTGCTGAAACAATAAAGGAAATATGCTTTGAAAAGGGCTTCGGAGGACGGTTCGGCGGAGATGAATTTATCGTGTGTCTTACCGGTCTGAAGCTGATAGGAGACGCGGGGAAGGCTGCTGCCGAGCTTATCGAGACCCTCGGAAACGGCTTTGATTCCGCCGACGAAAAGCATCATTTCAGTATCAGGTGCAGCATCGGTATCTCATTCTATGGGGAAAACGGGTATACAAGCTCCGAGCTTATCGCAGCTGCGGACGCTGCAATGTATAAGATCAAAAAGCACGGTAAGTCCGACTTTGCCTATGCTTCGGCAGGGGATAAGCCCGAAAGAGATCTGGAATCCGAATTTTCACATATTGATTCCAACGATGAGATAGAAGAGAAATATCCCGACGGCGCAGATGGTCGTCAGTAAACATAAGGGGCGCGGTTTTACCGTATAATGCGGCGATTCCGTGCCCTGTTGATTTGAAAGGAAGATTTTAATGAGCATTTTCAGCACGGACAGCAAGCTTTACAGATTTATGGTGAGATTCTGGGACCTTGTAAAGCTTAATCTGATATGGATATTATTCAGCCTGCCGGTAGTGACTATCGGTATCTCAACGATAGCGGCATGCTCCGTCACACTTAAAATGTCCGAGGACAAGGAAGGAAAGGTAGTCCATGATTTTATCCGCGAGTTCAGGCGCAACTGGAAACAGGGACTGCCGATGTCGTTCATAACGATAATCAGTGCGTGGGCGGTATATCTGGATTTGCAGCTGGTGGGCGCCGCTGAGGAACACAGGATACTCTTCATCATTGTGGGCGTCGTCGCAGCCTATATCCTCGGATTTGCGCACCTGTATGTTTATCCGCTGCTGGCAAGATATCAGAACTCCATACTTGGGAGCCTGAAAAACTCCTTTGAGATCAGCATGCGGTTTTTCGGACGTTCAGTTTTGCTTGTGATAGTTGTACTCATTGAGATATGCCTCATTATATGGAATATGACCACGCTGTTTGTGGGATTTCTTGTGGGTCCCGCAGTCATCATGTATACTGTCAGCGGAGTGGGCATAAATATCTTCCGCGAGCTTGAAAAGCGTCCCGAGACCATAGTTGACCGCAGTGCCGAGGAGATCGACGAAAATCAGCAATAAAAAAAGCTTCGTTTTCCCAAATAGGGTGACGGAGCTTTTTATGTGAGGTCACTTATAATTTCTTATGATGATGTACGCCATATAAACGGCATACAATAAAACCAGCGTTATGCCCTCTGCACGGGACATTTTCTTTCCCGTAATATACCAGATATAGGATGCTGCCGTTACTCCGACGAGAATAATGCAATCGGTCAATGCGGTTTTATCCACTGCTATAGGAGTGATAACTCCCGAAACTCCGAGTATCGCCAGCACATTGAAAATATTGGATCCTACCACGTTTCCGACTGCCATATCGTTCTCGCCCTTTCTTGCCGCAGTGACCGAGGTCACAAGCTCGGGAAGACTTGTTCCGACAGCGCAGATAGTAAGTCCTGCCAGCGTTTCGCTCATGCCTGCCTGTGTGGCGATATATTTTGCATTGTCCACCACAAGGTTTCCTCCGAGTACGATACCCGTTATTCCTCCCAGAATACACATCGTACACCGAAGCGGTGAAAAATCCGCACAGCCATCCTCTTTGCATTCTGTCTGATTCCTCTGTGCGATCTTTATCGAAACAATGATATATGCGATAAGTGCAGCGATAA
>JBJFHQ010000053.1:0-4128 GCA_051893755.1 Oscillospiraceae bacterium | reverse complement strand
GCAACAAAATTATGCTCGAAAATCCGCACGCATATCCTATGTGGACAGGTTCTTAAAGCATTTGGGACTTTGCTGGAACAAGGTATACGAACCGACGATGTGAACAGGTCTGAGTATATTTCTCGGCAATTGCAAAGCCTTTGGAGTGTTTGTACGATTTTCTTGTTGAGATTCATAGACAGATATCACATGAGGCGTTTCGTGAGCGTCCAATTCCGCACTGCGGCTGAGGAGACTGCTGCCGAAACGGGATCTTGTACTGCAGGCTGTTTTAAAATGCGGAATAGTGAGATACTTACAGAAATTTGTATATTATGGTAACAAAATGCGGCGAATGCTTAAATAAAATGACATGACTTCATAAAAAATACACAAATCAATGGTTTTATTATGATATAATATTAAAAAATAGTATATGATGAGGTGAGATGATGAGAACCGATACAAAAAATATAGTGGCGACAGTGGCTTTTCTGATCGGAGTGAGAAAAAGTGCATGGATATCCTCATACGGGGAGGAATGCGCCGAGCTGCTGAAAACGCTGGAAAATGATAAGAATGCAGTGACCATAAGATATCTGTGTAAGCTGCGGACCTCGCTGATGCTCCATTTTAAACGGACGGACAAATGCCTTGTATATGATTTTAAAAACCTGAACAGCCTTGAATGGTATGACGCAGATAATATTCGTCAGCTTGAAAAATGGGGCTTCACGATAATTCTTGCAAATAAGCGGTCGGCTGATTATTCACTCCATTTCAATACGCTTATCCATGATAATATCGAAAGCTGCCGCGGACTTTTCCCCGACTGGATAATGTGGGATTATATAAAGGACCTGTTCATTATCCCGAAATTTGCCAAGGAACAGAATCAGAAATATGAATTTGAAAAATATATGGAAAATATAGACTATTACCCATTTCAGATGTATATCCACTGGAAGCCGCAGGATCTGGGAAATATTCTTTATACCGACGGAAAATTCCTTGAGCTTTTATATCAGATGAACGGAGATTATTTCGGCGATAAAAGCAAGTATAAAAACGCCGTGGATTCCGTCAAGAACAATATATATGATTTTATCGACAACAGCTATAAGACCGTCCTTGCCGTGGACTGTGAGAACTCCGATGTGTATAAGCTGTACGGCATGCTGAAAAATCTGAACAGGGACGAAATATCAAAGATAGAAAAAATAATCCTCTTCGATGATGACCATACCAACAATGGCTGGGATTATCTTGAAAAATTCATTGATGTGCCCGTGGAGCATATCGAGGTCAGCAGAGTTGTGGACCATAAATCCATAGTTGATATGAGAATGGCAACGGGGATATGCCGTGAGTTTTATAAAAATGATGTGTCGTCCTTCATACTGCTGTCCAGCGACTCCGATTACTGGGGACTTATCTCCTCGCTTCCCGAGGCGGAGTTTCTGGTGGTCATTGAATATTCCAAATGCGGTCAGGCTATCAAGGAGACTCTCGACAGCCATGGCATATATTACTGCTCTCTGGACGATTTCTGCACGGGAAATATCGACGAGCTGAAGCGGGCAGTGCTCATAAACGAGCTGAAACGTTATCTCCCCGAGATACTCTCTCACAACGGAAAGAAGCTTGCTCACAGCATCTTCGAGCAGGCACGCATCGAGGCGGGCGAACAGGAGATAAACAATTTCTATGACAAGTACATAAGGACCATAAAGCTTAAGGTGGACGATGACGGCAATTTCAGCATAGTTATGGGCAAATGACGGTATGCTGTGTTTTGGTCCATATGCAATTTCCTTAAGGAACGTGGAATGGAAGGAGCCGTGCCATGAACAATTCAGCCTTTGAGTGGGATATCCCACTTACGAATATAGCCTATGATGAAAGCTACAGAAAGGGCTTTGACGCATACTGCGGGGAAGTATTCTCAGAGGGTGTTTTAAGCGGAGTGCATGATGTTGATGTCGGCTTCGGGTATACCGCAAAGCAGCATTATTATGAAAAGCATATCACCGATATCAGGGTAAAGGACTGCTCAGAGTGGGAGCTTATCAGTCCCGGCGGAGAATGTATCTTCCGATATGATGCACCCGACAGCACACTTCATCAGGTCATCGAAGCTGACGGAGAGCTGTATTATTTCTATAACGATAACCTGTACGGGTATAATGTGCTGCGGCTGTCGGACATGAAGGAGCTGCGGTATTTTCCGCAGGGCTCGGATCCCTTCGGGGCATATCCCGTGAGAAAGGACTATACCGAGACCTTTATCTGGACGGAGCTCTCCTATAACAGCGAAAACCGTGTAATGGCGGTGCATGGCTGCTATTGGGGAGGACCATATGAGCTGATGCTGTATCATATCCCCGATATCATGGAGCCGTTTACGAAGCTGTGCTATCCGCTTGAGTTTCTGGACTGCGATTATTACGATACCGCAAATAAGGAACCTTTTCACTGGGAGGGGAACGCTCTGGTGATAAACTGCTGCGAGATATACCGAAAAGAGGACGACTTTGAGGGACGTGACAGCTATCCCGTCGGACAGTTCGTCATTTCCGAGGAGGAGTATCTGATGCATATGCATGCTGCGGAGGTGTGAAATAATGGAGATCATCTATGAAAAGCTGACCGAAGCACGCCTTGAAGAATTTATCGGGCTGCGTATAAGACAGCTGCGCGAAGAGGGCGCAAAGGAGGATATCGACCTTGTGCCGCCGCTTCTGGACTACTATCATCGGCATATGGCGGACGGCACCTTTGTGTCTTGGATAGCTGTGGATAACGGGCGCATCGTCGGTACAAGCGGGATGTCCTTCGTGGAAAGACCGCCCTATTTCGGCTGTTCCAGTGGCAGGACGGGCATACTTTCGAGCATGTACACCGACAAGGCGTATCGGCGCCAAGGTATCGCAAGGGAGCTGCTTTCGAGAGTGGTAAAGGAAGCCCGTGATTATGGCTGCGGCACCGTTCAGAT
The DNA here is from genome assembly GCA_051893755.1 of Oscillospiraceae bacterium. Lineage (GTDB taxonomy): Bacteria > Bacillota > Clostridia > Oscillospirales > Ruminococcaceae > RGIG4694. The sequence continues at coordinate 1,154 of JBJFHQ010000053.1, read as the reverse complement.
AACCGCATCGGATATGGGCGTGCTGCTTTACTCCGATTTCGGGTTTGAGAGGAACGGGAATTTTATGCAGTATAAGCTGTGAACAATGAAAAAGAGAAGGTCATGAAAATGGAAAATATGATAAAAATCCGCACAGTCCGTCCCGACGACGCGGAGGAATTGCTGTCGATATATGCGCCCTATGTGCTGAACACGGCGATAACCTTTGAGTACGAGGTCCCCACTGTCGGCGAGTTCAGACGGCGCATTGAAAATACTCTGGAAAAATATCCCTACATAGCCGCCGAGCGTGACGGCGAGCTGCTGGGCTACGCATACACGGGAGTTTTCAAGGACCGCACAGCATACGACCATTCTGTGGAGACTACTGTCTATGTCAAGGAAAACGCCCGCAGACAGGGCATCGGCAGAATACTGTATGCCGAGCTGGAAAGTATCTCCCGCAGACAGAACATCACCAATCTCAACGCCTGCATAGGCTGTCCCGCTGTCGATAATGACGAGTATCTCACCATGGACAGCGTGGAATTTCACAAGCGAGTGGGTTATCGTATCGTGGGAGAATTTCGGGGCTGCGGCTATAAATTCGGACGGTGGTACAACATGGTCTGGGCGGAAAAGCTTATCGGAGAACATGCAGAAAAGCCCCTGCCCGTGATACCTTATCCGAACCTTAAATGAATCTTAAATGTGTAAAAATTGGCACATTTTTTTCTGCGATTTTTAGTGTTGTATTTATCCTGATCAGTGGTATAATTATTGTAGATAGATATTAACCTACTGTTTCTACAGTTTATTTTTTTATATTTATATAGGATTCTTAAGAAGTATCTGTGACATGAAAGGAAGAATATGTATGTATAAAGTAACTGTAAGGATCGACGGTATGATGTGTGAGGTGTGCGAAGAGCATATCTGCGAGGCGATAAAAAAGGCGTTTGATGCAGAGGATGTGACCGCATCACAGAAAAAGGGCGAGGCTGTATTTGAGACTCCCAATGAAATATCCAAGGACGAAATGAAGAAGGTCATCGATGAAACGGGCTACAAATATAGATCCATGAGCGTTTCAAAGACCTATAATAAACAGGGTGGGAAGAAAGGATTTTTCTCGTCGCTGTTCGGAAGATAAGAACCTGTCCACATAGGATATG
>JBJFHQ010000052.1:0-4182 GCA_051893755.1 Oscillospiraceae bacterium | reverse complement strand
TCACAAACATTCGCTTTAACACAGATCGTCCGGTATATAAGGAAGCATATGAGTATCTTATGAATATGGACAGGGACAAGTACAAGTCGTTCAGCAATGTTATTGCTCATGCGGTGGTTGATTATTTTGAGCGTGAGAAGAAAAGAAGCATAGATCCGTATTTTACTACTAAGGAACGAGAGGATGTTTTCATCGAAAAGATGGTGAGTGCGGTGGAAGCTGCAGTGGAAAAGGCAATGCCTGCGTTTATGGCAATGTATATCTCCAATCTGGCAGGTGTTCAGGTCCCCTCAAAGGTTGAAAATGTACCAACCGGCGAAGCAGATGCGGACTTCGGTGCAGAGATCGACTTCGATTTCGCTGTGTGATATTTGAATGGGTAGATTTCTGTATAGATCGTATATTCGGGTGTATTGATAATGTTGGTTTTGTGTATACAATGATCTGTGGATGATTTGATTTAGAAAGTATATGTATTACTTTTCTGTTGTATCAATACATACGGCTTAGGCGACCTTATTATACTTACGGCGATTGGTACGGCGGCGAATATGATTATCCGTCACCGGATATTTCCTTCTCTGAATATCTGGCAGAGTATCAGGACACTGTTATCGAGCAGATCCAAGCCAAATATGAAGCCTTGTTTGCAGCAGCGCAGTCGTATCAAGAGATCATGGCATTAAGTCAGGCAATGACAGCAGAAATGACCGCAGCGCTTCTTGCGGCAGAACAGCAGGCAAGAATCAAATACGATCAGCTTATGAGCAGTGTTGACGATACTATGAGCGCAAATGAACGCCGTCAGCCTTATGAGGTATATGACGGAGGCGGTGGAAACGGCTCTGCCGATTCAGCCGAATTTACCGGCAAGCCTATTGTTGGTACAAACAGCTTCGGTAATGTTGAGATATCCGCACCGAATGGGAGAACGAAGCGACTGCCGAAACAGCGGTCACGGAGGAAATTCCCGAGGAAGAAGAGGAAAAAGAAAATGCTGTTATCGAATTTCTCGATAACAGCAAGGTACACATATTTCTGCTTACGGTAACGGGCATAGCACTTGCTTATGCCGAGCATTACAAGGAACACAGAATTAAGGAAAGTAAGTGATGCGCAATATCAGTCAGCGGATGGGATTGTTTTTACAATATTCTACCGCTTGACTGCAAAAATCATCAAGTGAAACATCATCAAATTTTTCATGCTGCCATTTTGTATAGTCGAATGGCTCACGAATCAAATTGGATATGAATACCTCGGTTTCGACTATTCCGAGATTGCTTATCAGGCAATTCATAGCGTCATTCATTATTACCGCAGTGTTACGCATAATCATCCCTCCAATATGGTGATCAAATCAATGGGGTTTATAATTTTAACTTCAGTTGATGAATACTTAAGTAATCTGATGTCTGTTGTTACAAAGTAATCAGCTTTACCCTCAACAGCGCAGGAAACGTGCAGTGCATCCTTAGCTTTAATGCCTGTTTTCATGATTTCTGCCGCACGCTGCTTAATGACCTCAACATTGCTTTCATCAATATAAGTCACAGCATTTGAGAAGAAATCAGAAATAGCGTTTTTCCTGATCTCAAAAGGATTCTGAGAATTCTCATATACAGAAATAAAGGAATAAATCAGATCTAATTTACCGTCCACTATTTGCTTCTGAATGAAAAGCTTTGCCTGTGCTTCAAGGTTTATGCGCAGCTGGGTCTGATCGTCATAAGGGCGGTTATAACAGCAGGTATCAAGATATACTTTTACATTACCCATAAGAAAGCTCCTTTGTATATATCGGACAAATACAGTAACTTAATTACCTATCTATATTATATCAAAAAAACAAAAAAAATCAATAGGAAAGGAAAAAATATATGAAACTTATAATCAGTGAAAAGCCGTCCACCGCAAGAACGATCGCTCATGCAGTGGGCGCACGAGAAAAGGTTTACGGCGAGGGAAAGGAATATTGCTATAAGGGCAATGACTTTTACGTCGTAAATGCACGAGGACACCTTTACGGGCTTGGAATGCCGCAGGATTACGGTTTCGGCAAGGCTTACAAAATGGAGGAGCTGCCTATGTTCCCAACATTTCAGCTTTTCCCCGAAGGCGATGATACCGAAAATCTCCGCAATCTCATATCCTCGCTTATAAACCGTTCCGATGTGGACGAGCTTATTTGCGCCACCGATGCAGGACGTGAGGGCGAACTGATCTTTCGCCACATCTATAACGCAAACAAATGCAGCAAGCCTGTAAAACGGCTTTGGACAAATTCTATGACAGACGAAGCCATTAGAAAATGTATGGCAAATCTTCCGCCCGACAGCGACTTTGACGGAGAATATTATGCGGCGTTGGCAAGAGAGCAGTCTGACTGGATAATCGGAATGAATCTGTCCCGTCTTTACGGTATAAAGGATAACTATACACATCGTATCGGACGTGTAAAGACCCCTGTCCTTGCGATCATTGTTGACCGTGACAATGAGATAGACAGATTTGAAAAGAAAACAACCTACCGCCTTGAAATGGGTAACGGAGCAGTATCCGAAATGGAGTACGGCACAAGGGAAGAAGCCGAATATGCCAGAGTTAAGTGCAGCGGAAAGAGTGTAAATGTGCTTTCGGCAGTATCCGAGGAAAAGCATATAAACAGACCTCTGCTCCACAGCTTGACCACACTCCAGCAGGAGGCAAACAGGGTGTACGGTTTGACAGCAAAGCAGACTCTTGAAGCGGCTCAGAGCCTCTACGAGAATAAGCTGATAACCTATCCCCGTACCGACTGCAATTACGTTTCCGAGGATATGCGTGGACAGATCATCCGTGTGGTAAGCACTATCGGAGAACGTCCCGAATATGCGGATAGAGCACACGGACTTATAGGAGCAAAGCTTAATCTTGACGGCAGAGTTATAAACGATAAGGCAATGAACGGGCACGATCATCACGCAATTATCCCCGAAGCAAGCACGGCAAGCCTTGAAAATCTCACGGATACAGAACGTGAGGTATATGGTCTTATCGTAAACCGCCTGCTTTGCGCCGTTGACAAGCCGTTCAGCTACACCGAAACAAACTATGAATTTTGGTGTGAGGATATAGCCTTCACTCTAAAAACCGAAGTTCCCACAGAGATCGGCTGGAAACAGTACGATACCGAAAAAACCAAGTCGGATAACGCTGATGTCCCTAAATATGCCGAGGGCAGCACCTTCGATATGATTGATATTTCGGTCAAGGAGTGTGCTGCAAAGCCGCCCAAGCATTTCACGGACGCAAGCCTGCTGTCGGTAATGAACAACATCGACAACAGAATTGATGATAAGGAACTGAAAGCAGCGGTAAGCGGCAAGGGCATTGGCACAGAAGCAACAAGGGCAGATATTATCGAGCAGCTTATTTCGGCTAAATATGCGGAGCGTAGGGATAAGAACATTATCTCTACCGAATTTGGCAGAGCTTTTATCGCTTCGATCCCCGATAATGTTAAGTCTTCCCGCCGCACGGCAGAGTGGGAACAGGTATTTACGAACATTATGGAAAAGGGAATATCCGCAGAGCCTTTTATGGAGGACGTAAAAGAGTTTGTGCGTTCCGTTATTTCCTATGAAAACAGCCCCGGACGGCATAGAACGCCCGTTAAAGCACCCGACAGCGGTAAGAGGACAGTAACAGGGATTTGCCCCAGATGCGGCAAGAATATTTACGAGGGCAAACAGAGCTATTACTGCGAAAGCGGCAAGGAAGGCTGCGGCTTCACCCTTTGGAAAGAGCCTAAGTTTTTTAAGGACGTTATTACTCCCGAAAAGGCGGCAAGGCTCATTGAGGGCAAGACAGTATCGTTAAAGGCTGAAAGCAAGGATGGAAAAATATATTCTGCAGATTACAAAATGGACGATACGGGTAAGTATGTAAATCTTGAACGTATCCAAGTGAAGGACCGTGTGAAGGACGAATACGGAAATGAAGTGCGTGACCAGAACGGCAAGTATATCCTTGTAATCAACGACGAGGAAACTAAAGCTGCCCGAAGATGCGCCAATATAATCAAGGCGGAATTTCAGGACTGGATTTTCAAGGATCCCGAAAGACGAGAAGCACTTGTTCAGACTTACAATGAAATGTATAACTCTATCCGTCCGAGAGAGTATGACGGTTCTCATCTCA